>CAZAHL010000136.1:0-18073 GCA_964484845.1 uncultured Chryseolinea sp.
TAAAGTATTTTCAATCCTGGATATCCATTAAAAAACAACCGTACGATATTGTTATTAACGTAGATAAAGGTTCATCATCAGGAAGACTCTCGGTTAAATTTGCAAGGTCTAAACACAAAATTTTTGGGGAAGTGGGTAATGACCTACAACTGAAATTCAAAGATTACGAACATTTCGCAAAATATCCGATCTATAATTTTAGAAAAAATTTACCAGCGCTAGGCTTCATCCAACAAGAGAAGCCCATCCCGTCCCTAGATATCAAATTAAATCCTTCTGAAATTGCTGAAGGAAAAAATCTTGTAAAACAATTAGTAAACAACGAGAATAAAGTCATTTGCCTATTTACATATGCCACGGGCAATAAATGCTATCCTACATTATGGTGGGGGAACTTTTACTCAGAGCTAAAAAACGAGTATCCACATTTTAATATTGTTGAAGTTCTACCCATTCAAAACACGTCAAATTTATCGTTCAAAGCGCCAACATTCTACAGCCAGGATATTCGTCAAATTGGATCATTCATTGCAAATACCGATGTCTTTATTGGTGCTGATAGCGGAATTATGCACCTAGCCAGTGCAGTGAAGACACCTACAATCGGATTGTTTTCCGTTACTGATGAACAGAGGTACGGGCCCTATAACAATAATAGTGTTGCAATCAATACAAATACCAGTGATCCCGAAATATGCATCCGTGTATTAAACGAAATTCTCTTCCATGAAGTGATTAACAAAAAGATTTAAACTCGCGTAACAACTCAAAAGTAAAATTTAGTGGACGATTGGCAGAAATTTTTAATTAACACGAATTCTGAGGTGAAATTTTTAATTAAAATGTGCAGTCTGATTCCACTACCACCGCATTGGAAGCAATGCGAAGGTCATCGTGGGGCCTTAAATATCTGGTCTGGAAATTTCAGTCTGAAGTCTATTTGAAGATGTTATAGTCCGCAACCATCTTTTTATACTCCGGGAGCAGCCTTTCATAAAGTGCCTCATCTGCTCTTTTGAGTGAATTCATTAATCCACCAATACCGGAATCTTTCAGGCTCACGCGCTGTTTTTTTATATCCTCCATTTTTGTCCGGATCGTCCCTTCCAATTTCTTCAGTTCTCTTTCTGTCATTGAATTAAATTTTTGTAATGTAGATACTGAGTTATATTCAATCAATAATCCTACAAAAAACTGATATAAGTGAAATTTCTGCCCTCTCGCATCGCGCAAATTGTTAAACAAGCTCCAATAGTAGAAGGACTACGATTGCAAATTTAGTATATTCAGGTATAAGTCGGCTTTCCCGATACAGCCCATATCATGGAATCGCTCTTATCTCAGATCGAAGAGATCGCAAAACTTGGGATCTACGAAGTTGATCTCACACGAGGCGTATGGACCGGGTCCGATCAATTCGCAAAAATTTTCGGCCTCCCGAAAAAAGATCAATACACCATCGTTGAGTTTCAGGCATTATTACACCCGGAAGATGCTGAGGCAGTGATGAATTATTTTGGGAAATGCCTGCAGAACAAGGAAGACTTTAATTATGAATATCGCTGCGTCAGACCAGGAGGTGAAGTAATCTATGTTAACAGCCGCAGTAAAGTTCAATATTCCGATGATGGAACCCCGCTCAAAGTCTTAGGCATCAAACAGGATGTTACGATCAATAAATTATTCCAGCTACGATTAAAGGAGCTCAATGACCTAGATAATAGAAAGAACGAAATACTCAGTGTAGTCGCACACGACTTACGGGCACCCATAGCTCAAATACTGGCGCTATCCGGATTATTAAGAGCTTGCCCTCAATCAGAACACCGTGAACTTATTCAATTACAGACAAAGTCATGTGAAGTTGCCATCAATATTATCAACGAGTTGATCGAAATAGCACAACTGGAACATGATGATCATGAAATCAAAAAAGATCGAACTTCAGTCAATGTTTTGATTGAGGAGTCGATTACAAGATTTCAGCTGATGGCCCAAAGTAAGAACATAACAATTAGGACTTTACTATGTCAAAATTCCGAAGTCATCATCAATGCTACTATGTTCTCCAGAATCATTGACAACCTTTTATCAAATGCGATAAAATTTACAGAAGATAACAAATCGATCGAGTTGATCACGGAGAATAATGAAAACCAATTTCTGCTGCGTGTCGTTGATCAGGGGATCGGGATCAAGGGTGAGCATATCCCTTTACTCTTTGATAAGTTCTCCAAAACTATACGAAGATCTGGAACACATGGTGAACCCTCCACCGGACTTGGTCTAAGCATCGTTAAACATCTGGTCGACTTGCATAACGGAACCATACATATTGAAAGTGAGGTATGTAAAGGGACATCTATAACTATTACGTTTCCTAAATAATTAACAAAAAAATATAGTTCAGTCTCATTCGAATTTCACGGTCTGCTTCGCTGTGCGAAATTGTTCAATTATTGTTCCGACCGTACCATCTGCACTTCTTCTGCGGAAATGGGAGTTCCCCCGTGATTCATTCTTGTCCGTATATGGGTGAGGATTTCCGCGATCTGCTCATCGCTCAAGAAGGAATTCGCTGGCATGACGCCGTCGTAAGATTTGCCGCGTACTTTGATCGGACCTGAAAGCCCCTTTAGCACTACTTCAATCAGCCGCTTCTTTGGACCGCCTACCCATTCAGAGCCGAACAATGGTGGAAAGCGGTTCCCATCTCCTTGACCGCTGGGAAGGTGGCAAGAACCACAATAGCGAGCATAAGCGACAGCCCCTGGCGATTCCTTACCCTTTAGCAAGTTGTCCTTGACTTCGTCTGGCGTCTTGACATTGGTACGCATCTTTCGCTGCTCCATTCCAGCTAGTTGTTTCTCGCCGAACTCAGTCTTGTTGCCCTTGAACATGACTCTCCAGATCTTGCCATTCACACTTTCGGTGACATACAACGAACCATCTGGTCCCACTGAGAGCCCCATTGGACGCGCCTTCGCGTCGGAGGTATTTACGATCGTATCCTGTTGTGCGAATCCGTCTGCAAATACTTCCCACGGACCGGAAGGTTTTCCGTCACTGAACGGTACAAAAGCCACGAAATATCCGGCTTGCGGATAGGGCGCCCGTATGGTCGATCCGTGAAATGCAATGAATGCACCATTCTTATAGCGAGCGGGGAATTGATCGCCTTTATAAAAAAGTAGGTCATTCGGCGAAAAGTGCCCCGGAAAGCCAATGAGTGGCATAGCCACCGTGTCAGCACCGTCCCCCTTTTTGCCATCCCCTCCATATTCCGGATTCAGCAGTTTCTTGTTCTGCATCTGATCAAAGTAGTAGTACGGCCAGCCGCCATTTGTGCCCTCTGTAACCCGGAAGAATTCCTCCGAAGGAAGCAGTGCACTCGTCCAGGGCGAATAAAGATCGGGCCACGTGCGGAAAAAATCATCTCGTCCATGCTGAATCGCAAACAGATTGCCATCTTCGAAATTCCAGTCCATCGCCACTATGCTGCGTATACCGGTAGCGTATCGTTTGCCATCCGCCTGTACTTGCCCGAGCTTGTTTGCATCGAACTGCCAGACGCCGCCATGAATAGCCAGTTCCGGACAGGGAAATTTTCCGGGAGATCCCGGAGTTCTATTTTCGACCTGGCACACGTCACCGGGGGAACCAAAAGGCACGTACAGGTGTCCTTTATCATCAAACGCGATTGGCTTGGTTTTGTGTTCCGTTCCATAGGGACGGCTTCGATAGTCATCGATCACGATCGCTTCTGTAGTGGTGTCGGGTAAGAGTTGGCCGGGAACAAGCTTGTTCCTGTACACCACACCTGTAGCACTGAAATATATGTATCCATTGTAAATGCGCATAGCGGTTCCGTATGATCCCGGATCCTTGTACGTACCAAAATATTTTATGATATCGGCTTTGCCATCGCCGGTGGTGTCGCGAAGCGCTACCGAGCCGCCCTGGCTCGTCACGCCACGGAGTTTCATGTAGATATCACCATTTTCGTTAATAGCAATGTGTCTTGCCTTTCCCACACTGTCAACCACGACAACAGCCTCGAAGCCGTCCGGCATCACAAGCTTTCCATTGTCAAGATCGCCTTTAGGGAGCGAGCTTATGGTATCATTTTGTTTACACTGGCTGCAGAGCATCATGGCCATACTAACACCTATGCAGGCTATACGCCGGGCGCTTGAAAATAAAAATCTCTTCATATATAGTTCTGGAATTGTTCTAGGTTCAATATCACGGCAAAACTCTCGTTACGCTTTACTCGCCTTTTCGAGCTCTTCTCTGAGCCTTTTCGCCACGATTTCCTCCTCACCCGCTTTCAACATAAACACCGTCACCTTAACGCTGTCCTTTTCTTCCCAGGAGACAACTTCGATAGACGGAGATCCGGTGCGCAGTCGTTTGCCCAACTCTTCACTGGTAAGCTCCGTAACATCGGGATCCCATGCGATCTTCAGCGATGGCGTGTGGTTGGCAACCGGAGGCACAATCACTTCTGTTCTTACGCCCTTCACTTTTTTTACAGAGATATCGATCAGAGCGATCTTTTGTTCCCACTCCTTCCATTCTTTCGTGTGATCCAGCTTGACATACCGATCAAGGGCGGCATACATGCCAATGATTTCTTCTTTGTTCACTTTGTGGCCTCTCGCAATGCCCGCACGAGGAGGGGCGCTCAACCGGGCGGCTGCGATCAGATGTTTTTTACCCATCAGTATGCCTGCGCTCTGCGGTCCGAGCAGCGCCTTCCCACCGGAAATGCACACCAGATCGAATCCCATTTCATTGAATCGCCACAAATTTTCAACCGGCGGCACATCCGCGGCAATATCTATCATAGTTGGAATTCCGAATTCCTTACCCAGGCTTAACCACTCCTCATGCTTCATGGATCCAACAGATGCTTCGCGATTAAGAAACCATAGGCATGCCGTTTTTTCATTCACTGCCTTGCGTAGCTCCTCACGTGTTTCCACGGTTATGATCTTCACACCGGTGTTTGTTAACGCCATGTGATATCCGGTTGCATGCGACTTCTGGAGGATCACTTCTGACTTCATGCCCGATCCTTCGAGGAAGGGGAGCATGGCCACTTTCTTGTCGTCCATACCCGTAAGAATACCCGCCATGCCGAGAACAATGGCTGACCAGCATCCGGCGGTAACCATGGCCGCTTCTGCTTTGCAGATCCTTGCAATCTGTTCCCCCACCTTATCCTGAACGTCATCGAGGATTGCAAATTGCTTTGCGCTTACGCAGATGGCTTCGACAACTTCCGGCGGCATAAGAGAGGCAGTCATGAATGTGTAACTACCCGCTGCGTTTATAAATACCCGAATGCCTAGCTCTTTAAAGAAATCGCGTTCAGCCGTCAGTGTCGTTCTTGTGGCAGCCAGCGATACCGTTGACAATCCAACAAGTGGCAGCGCGGTGAACCCTTTAACTAAATCCCTTCTGTTCATATGTATGATTAGGTTGTTTCATGATCATGGATACAGGTGACATAAGAGCGATCGTAATTTAGCGCATTAAATCAGTCGAAAGTAAGTGTTCCAAAGTATGCCGGTAAATGAAAATTTGGCTCGGGATTCGATACTGGCGACCACGTATAGTAGTGTGGGTTGCTGGTACTGCTCCCAGTCTTATAAAAGTTGGCTCGCCATGTAACGCCAGGATTAGGCATCGTGACGTCGGTAAACTGCTTGAGTATTCCAAGGGGAATCCGATATTCGATCGTCCACGTAACCTCCTCGGTAATTTCTGGATTAACCACTGTAGGGAGCGAGTGTGCAATCTCGATCTGATCAATTACCGAATCAGACAGCTTAGTGAATTTCGTCCAGGGATGGGTGATGAAAAAAATCAGCGGGGTTCCTCCGGCGTTAACTTCAAGATTAAAGTAGTGTTCCGTTTCGGAACTGTTGGGCGAAAAGAAAAATTCAACACACGAGTCGCCGGAGACGTGTCCATTGTAGGCTGTCACCGTGCTTTTGACAAACTTGTCGTGCACGCGGAAAATGACGTAAACGTTAGTCGCGTCATAGAGCATCTTCGCTTCCGTTACCGGACGGAAGCGAGGTGTTTCTCCCATCCTGTTCTCAATCTTTACCGCCTTGATTTTTTCCCAGACGGACTTATCCCATTTTCCATCGATTGTGATTTCCTCGCGGACAGGTTTGACGTGATACGTTAGTTGGGCGTACATTGTATGGCACACACACATCGCTGGCAATAAGAAGCAAAGTTTAAACATCGAAAGATAAATCTCACGAATATGATATATCCCGGAAAAATATAAGCAGTCCGATGCCAAAATTTATGGCACTTTTGTTCTGCAAGGTTATAGTAATGATTGAGCGGCAAATGCGAAACCATTCGTTCGAAAGCACATCGCACACGTGCACTCAATTCGCAGAACAAATTGAACACCGAATATCGAACGCCGAACAAGGAATGATGAAGTGTCGGTCTTAACGGGCAATTTCCAGATTCAATGTTTTCATATTGCTGCGAATTGTTGAAGTACAAACGCATTGGGCTCGAGCATACTTCATCATTCGATATTCGGTGTTCCTTGTTCGATATTCATTCCGAATATCGAACACCGAGCAAGGAATGATGAAGGAATCGTCCTCAATATTCGTACAATATCTCAAAAGGCTTTTGTCAAAATCTTCACTATATCTTCAGAAATATTCTCTTCTGATACAGAAAGTAGCATAATCCCCACTCAAGTGCAAATATGCATAGGGAGGATATGATGGCGCTGATTGCTAAAGGCATATTAATGACCTGCATCAACCCTCCCGATAGGGCAAAGATGTAGTCGTTGAACCACCGCGATCCAACAATCTCAAAAAATAAATAAATGAAAATGGAATTCATGCCAACAATTGTAAAAAACGAAAGGTGTTTATGGTGTTTCTTAACGTCTATCCACCAATAACACCAGGCATAAGCCCATACGCAAATACCCAATGAAGCCAACGTAAAGGAAGTGGTAGCAATACGTTTAATGACGGGAGTTACGCCTGTCGCATCCAATCCGATACCAACAATCAGACAAACAAGTCCCCAGAGCAAAATGGGTTTTATTTTTACGTGATCTGACATCAGTAGCTTCCCCGTTAGAGAACCTGCAATAGTATGTACGGCCGTGGGGATGCAATTGATTGAAACCCATCCGTCCGGAATTATCCAGCCTGTTAAAACGAGATCGATATAGTTACCGAAGTTGTGTTGATTGGTAAAAGGCTGATCAAAGCCGGGAATATTGGTATACCTATACAAGATCTCTGTGAGCAAGAGTAAACCGATGCACAATGCAATCTGTGCTACTGAAGACCAGCGAAAGATTAGAAACGAAATAAGTAGTGTAAACGATAATTGCGTTAGCACGTTGGTTAACCTAAGGTGCAATCCATCCGGATGTACTGCATAGTTGAGTACGCCAAAAAGAAACAGCCATCCACAACGCTTCAGCATCTTATTGGACGATTGCTTCCATTCCATCCCAGCTTCCTGCTGTTTCAACAGGGAGAGTGCCAGCGCTACGCCAGCGATGTACATAAAACCTGGTTGTATGAGGTCCCAGAAACGCAGTCCATTCCAGGGATGATGAAAGAATTGTTGCATCACTCCTTCCATAAAACTTCCCGCAGCTAAATGAGAGAGACCTTCAAAAAGCCGCGTGCTCTCCAGTGCCAGAAGCACCATAATGAAACCGCGCATAAAATCGAGCGATAGGAGCCGTTGGGAAGTCTTGACTGAAGATAAGGAAAGTGTCTCGGCACTTTTATTCGCCACCATTACATAACTACTTTTGTAGTTCCACCTTTTTGAAGTGAAATGTCAACAGGTTGATTTTCTTTCCAAGCACCTGAAGTAAAGTCAGGAATGTCCACTGAATTGGAACGGTTGGAAACGGATTTTTCACTCAGCGGCGCAATGGCACTCCAAAGCGCGGCATCATAAACGTCCATGTCAACAGGCAAACCATTCCGAAGGCAATCGATCGTACGCCAGTCCATCAAAAAATCCATACCACCGTGTCCGCCTACCTGCTTTGCCATCTCTCCTACTTTACTCACGATAGGTGCAACATATTTGCTTTCGAGGTTTTTAAATTCTTCCTCCAGTACCCAATCTTCATGACCGAATGAAATCTTTCCTGGCAGCGGGTATTTCAAACAAGAACCTTTTGTGCCATTAATCTTGTGAATGCGGGAATACACCACGGGGGACGTAACATCATGCTGCAACATAATAGTGCGGCCTTTGTTGGTTCGGATCGTGGTCGTATTCATATTTCCCCGGAATTTTTTATTTGCATAGGGCTTATAAAAATCATCCTTTGAAGCCAACTCGTTCGCCATGGCGGCCATTTGAAAATCAGCACTGGAGACGGCGACGAGATAGTCCATCTTATCGCCACGGTTAATGTTCATAGCTTGCGCAATGGGTCCTAGACCATGTGTAGGATACAAATTACCATTTCGCAAATTTTCTTTCAGGCGCCACATATCATAGTACTTATCCTTAGCAAAATTCCCCTCGATTAACGTATGAATATACGCACCTTCACCATGCACTATTTCGCCAAACAAACCCTGGCGAACCATATTCAATGTCAGCAGCTCAAAAAAGTCGTAACAGCAATTCTCCAGTATGATACAATGTTTTTTAGTTTTCTCTGATGTTTCTACCAGTTGCCAACATTCTTCCATCGTTTTGGCACTAGGTACCTCGACACACACATGCTTGCCATGATTCATAGCATATACAGCCATAGGTGCGTGTAGAGCCCAGGGCGTAGCAATGTATACCAAGTCAATATCCGAACGGTCACACATCTTTTTCCATTCGTCTGCACTACCGGTGTAAACATCCGGATGATGTATGGATCCTTCGAGCTTTTGCTTGACTGCATTTGCATTGTCAGGCCGTATGTCGCATAAGGCTTTTATCTCGGTCCCTTCAATATGAGTCATTCGTTGAACAGCTCCAGGACCTCTGTTTCCCAAACCGATAAAGCCGATTCGTACGGTCTGAATCTTTGGTGCCGCGTAGCCACACATGTTGAACCGTTGAATTTTTGTTCTATCGGGATTATAACCTTTCAACACAGTTGTGCTGGCCAACCCAATGCCTGTGAGACCGGAAATTTTTAAAAACTCTCTGCGGCTTGTATCCATGTGATTTTTTTGTTTTTAAATTATATAAATACTGTTTTCGAATTTTGTTTTTAAGTACTCACTCTTGTCACCAATCAATCGTTAATATTTGGCGGAAAAACACCCTTATAGCGACGACGGCAATTACTGCGACATTCCATAAAAATCAAGAAAAAAGAAAATGACCATTCATTTTTTTCAAAGAAGCATTTATGTAATAAGGGACAACGATTCGCTTTTTCTACTCATTTTTTTGGGTTTTTTTTAGAATTATTTTAAACGAACCCGCGAGGTGTTTGCCCAAAAGACTTGTGTGATTTTTTGAAATCTTTGTGACTGTTGCGTTTGTTTTTCCGCGAGGACGCCAAGATACAGTTTCAATTAAGGTCGGACGCAGATATTCTGCCTTGGGACAAACAATTATTAATTGTTTTTTCATTAGATTTCCTTGCCTGCGGTCCCCTATTCCTGAGGATACCTCATTTTTTCTTTAGAATTAATTGAACCACATCACACACTCAATTGAATGAGAAAAGTCATTTGCATATCGGCCGCCATTATTTTTTCTGCACTGCAGGCGTTTTCCCAACAGGCACCAGGGGCCGAAGCCTTTACGGTTTTTAAAAAGCCCCAGGTGTACGGCCCAAAAATTACTTCACTGCTGAGAAATCAAACAGCGCTGGCCTGGAGACAAGATGATGCGCGTAGGGCGAATCTAAAAAATATCAAAAACGAAAAGGACCTTCTCGCGTTGCAGCAAGCAACTAGAAATAAACTGCTTACGATGATTGGTGGATTGCCCGACGAAAAGACGCCGCTTCGCCCTCAAATTGTAGGCAACATCCAAATGAATGGATTTCACATTGAAAAGTTAGTATTTGAAAGTGTCCCTGGATTTTACGTCACAGCGTTGGTATACGTCCCGGAAAATGGAGCGGCAAAGCATCCTGCTGTGCTGGTGGCATGCGGCCATTCACCCATCGGTAAGATCTATTATCAGGCGCTATGCCAGCGCCTTGTTCAGCGCGGCTATTTGGTTGTCTGCTGGGATCCTGTGGGACAAGCTGAACGCAGTCAGTTTTGGGATAAAGAAGCTGGCAAAAGTCGTTACAACTTAGTCTGTGGCGAGCATGCTGTGTTGGGGAATCTTGCCTATCTCGCAGGGACCAATTTAGTACGGTGGCAAACCTGGGACGGTATCCGTACCGTTGATTATTTGCTGACGCGACCTGATGTTGACGTGAATCGTATTTCTATTACCGGCACCAGTGGCGGCGGACTTCAGGCATCCTACATCGGTGCATTGGATGAAAGAATCAAAGTGGTTGCGCCTTCTTGTTATATCAGCTCACTGCCGATGCGCGCTTATAACCGAATCTTTGCTGACCCCGACAGTGACCCTGAACAGGATCCGGCCGGAATGATCTCTGAAAATGTTGATCATGCCGGGCTCTTGCTATTAATTTATCCGCGTCCTGTAATAATCGCTTCGGCTGTACTTGATTTTTTTCCCATAGAAGGTACCCGGAAAACATTTCGGGAAATTTCTGATTTGTATGATCGCTTTCAAGTGAAAAACCGTATTGAGATGGTTGAAGGATACCACAAACACCAATTCTCTCTTGAAAACCAGGAAGCGGCGTTCAATTTTCTTGACCGCTTTAATAACATGCCTGTAAGGGAGGGCTTACCTTCCGTTAAAGAATTGGACGAAAAAAGTCTGCGGTGTACACAAGCAGGACAAGTGCTGCTGGAATATCCTAACGCGAAAAATCTCACGGATTTGATCAAGGAATATTTTTTAGGTCGTCAGACCAAAGAGGTTCGTACAGTTCCATCACAATACGTTGGAAAAGATTATCCAAACATTAAAAACTGGACTGTTTCGGAATATAAGGCATCGTATGAAGATCAAAATATCGGCTGGCAAAAAAAGAGCCATTACGAGTTCGGGGAAATTCAGATTGATCATTACCTGCTTCATCACAGCGATAATCTTCAAATTCCACTTCTCTATTTTCATTCAACCAAAAATCCGGATGGAAAAATAGTATTGTGGCTCAACCTGAATGGCAAAGCAAGTCAGAAAGATTGGGCAGAAATTTCAAAACTGGTTGAAAAGGGAGAGAATGTTATTTCATTCGATTTTCGAGGAACGGGTGAAGACCAGATGATGTTTGAGGCAACTTCATCTGATGATCTCAAATTCGCCGTTATGGATTCCTCACAGGTTTACTTCAATCCATTGTCGGGTGTTTTTGCAAATTATGTTTACAACGCATTGCTAACCGGCCGTCCATACTTTTTACAAATGATCGAAGACACTGAAATTGTGAGCCGTTTTGTCCGATCGCATTTAAAGGGTAAAGAGATAAAAATTACGGCAACGCCGGAGGCTAGAATGCTTGCACGTGAAATCGTCGAAACAATACCCGATATCAAACCTAAAAGTAAGGAAGACATCAACGGCATTAAGTGGTCAGAGATTATTACGGAGGAACGAGAGCTGTGGCCTATACATAACCTTTTACCTGGAGGCGGATTTATTCGCTGAGATACTGGGAGCAGGCTTAATATAGTAATATGATATTTCCTGCCTCACCTTGAATATCTCTTGCTTTGACCGCAATGTTCAATGTCCCTGTTTGTTCCTCGTAAATAAATTTTTCAATAACCAGGCTCTCGTTGTCTGAAGCAACTTGCTTTGGCTTTTCACATCTCACTTTAACCGCCTGTGTTCCGTACACTTTCACATTGATGTGAATTTCATTTTGGCGCTGAGAAATTCCGTATACATTGTAGGTGCCGTCATTGCATACACTTGGGGTAAGCAGGTCATCACCCAACTTATACTTCAATACATATTCTTTTTGTTGAAGTCTTGGCAGGTATAAAAATCCAAAACCCTGATCTTCAAAATAGGCCGGTAAAGGTTCATTATTGATGGTCGCTGATGAAACGTGCTGATTCGCATGAAGCTTAATTTTCAACACCATATTTCCGAGCTTATTATTTTTATAAGCTTCGTCGGGCATTTGTGTGTTATCAATTTCCACCAGCCCATCCGATAGCTTCACACTTGTGTGTTTATTGTAAAGCCATTGAGAATGGAGCTGTTCGGTGTTTTTTGCCACGTACCGGTTTGAGTAACGCTGAACGCTTTGATAATAATTGACCCATTGGGCAGTAATCTCCGGTTGTAAAAAATCATCGTGCGCGAGCCAATTGGGCCAGTGGCTTTCAATTATATCGCTATACTGCAGGTGAAGGGGAATAGTTGGAAGAGATGCCAGTTTATACCAGACATTCCCGTAGTTGAGTCTGTTTACCACGTGGACGCCGTGATCAAATCCTCCTCCATTTGCTTCCGGCGGAGGAGATAATTCAGGTATTTGTCCAAAGTCTGTATTGGCATACTTAGCTCCGACTTCAGACATTAATTTTCCAAGACTATAATCACCGTTCGGATTCCAGTAGTAACTATAAGCGCAAGGCACAAAGCTTTCCGGAAAGGAATGACCATGCTCCGACGTCAGTCCATACTGCCCCATGATCTCACGAAAAGCCTGAATGTGTCCACGCAACGATTCCTCCGGCCAGGGTTTTCTATCCACGAGGTTATACCATTCCGCCCTTCGCCGTATTCCATCCTCCGCCCAATATTCATGGCCCGTACCATGCAAACCGAATTCCATATAGGCAGCCTCGTCACGAACATAATTCATGATTTCATACTGCTGATCACTTACCCTCGCAGCATTATTCCATTTCTCTTTCAACCACGTCGTAGTAGGATACTTTGCTAGAATGTTATAACGATCCATCTCACTCAGAATAAACAAGCACTGCACCCTTACGCCAACGGCTTTGCCAACATCAATTACATATCGGTAGTCCCTTATATCAAAGGCACGTTTCACACCTGCTCTAAAAGGTCCTGAGGGTATATTCTCTGCCAAACTGCTTCCTTCGTTCCAGCCTAAATCATCAATTGCAAAAGCAAAGGCGCGGGGGAATTCAATGGAACAAGTATTAGCCATTAATAAGTAAGTTCATAATTTAACTCAGTCCGTTACAGTCACGCCGGAAACTATATCCAGTTTCTCAGAAATTAATTTCAAAACAGAATCTGTCGCTCTCGGGAAAACTTTTCTAAGATCGATCTCTTCATTGTCGCGAAGGATTCGTTGAAGTGTTTTCATAAAAATATTTTTCGTTTCTGTCGCCAGATTAATTTTTGAAATACCACGCGTAATTGCTTGCCTTAATTGATCGTCGGGAATGCCTGAACCTCCATGAAGTACCAGCGCCACCGGTGTAGCGGCATGTATCCGGGAGAGTAATTCAAGCTGAAGTTTTGGTTTCTCTTTGTAAAAACCGTGTGCAGATCCGATCGCAATGGCCAATGCATGGATGCCTGTAGCATCAGCAAAACGTTTTGCTTCTTCCGGTTGCGTGTACTCGCTTACCTCCTGTACCTGTCCCAGTTTAGCAACGTAACCCAACTCAGCCTCAACATTGGCACTATAGCCGCTTGCAATTTTTACTACCTCGGAAGTTGTTTTTACATTTTCCTCAAATGGTTTTTCACTTGCATCGATCATTACGGAATCAAATCCAGCATCGAGACAACGGTGCGCGATTTCGACAGAGCTGCCGTGATCAAGATGCAACCACCCCTCTACACCATAGCTTTTCAACGCGGTGCGAGCCATGTTTGCAGCAATATCCAAGCCCAGATATTGAATAGAGCTTTCTGATAGCTGAAGGATAACAGGCTGACTTTTCAACTTGGCCGCCAGTAATATTCCTGACAGCGTTTCGAAATTGTAAAAATTCGTAGCCAGAAGCGCCTTACCTTCTTTCGTAAATGCAGATAATTTTTCCTGTAAACGCATGCTTAAAAAGTATAATTAAAAGAAGACTTAGCGATCTCTCTTACCTTGTTAATATTTTCAAATGCCGTTGTTCCTCCTGCGCGGGTGGTGTTTACGGCGCCAGTAAGGGCGGCAAATTCGAGACACTCCCGCAACGGTCTTTGCTGAATAAACTTGTGGATAAAACCCGCATCAAAACTGTCGCCTGCTCCAATACTGTCTACCACCTCACTGTTGAGGAAGGAAGGTTGGTCAAGAAATTCCTTTCCATCCCAAAGGCAGGCACCTTCACCCCCGTTCTTTACAACCACTATATTCACCGTTGGAAGAGATCGGGCAGCGGCTTTTATGTTTTTTATCTTAGTAATGTGTTCAAGTTCTTTGGCATTCGGCAGAAATACATCGACGTAAGCCAAAAGGCTTTTAAAATCAATATCCCATTTCTCAGCAGGATCCCACTGCGGGTCAAGCGAAGTAGTAAGTCCGAGAGCCTTCGCCTTCCTGTATAATTTTACTATCTCATTCTTTAATGCCGGCTGAAGAAAAATTGAGCTAACATGAAGATGTTTGGATTGAGTCCAAACTTTATCGGGAATATCATCCATACTGAAATTTGCCATTGCTCCCGGATGAGTTACCATCGCGCGATCTTCACCGAAGTTAAGGACAATGGTGGCGCCGGTTGAAACATTAGAAGATCGCAGGATACCTGAAGTGTTGACTCCCTTTGACTCAAGACTGGTAATGACATGATCACCAAAATCATCCATTCCCAATTGACCTGAAAAAGCAACCCGCGAACCTAACGTACTTAGGTTACTGGCAAAAATGGCGGAGCTGCTTCCAAGCGTTAACGTCATCTTGCGGGCCAGAACTTCTTTTCCGATAACCGGAAATTTTTCTATCTGATTCAGAATAAGGTCAACATTCAGTTCCCCTACTACAAGGACGTCAAATAATTTTCCGCTGACTAAATCATTGTTCATCAGTACATATTAAATAACTGACGCTGGTTCCTTTTCTTCAATCACGTCGTTAAAATTTACAAGATTGAATTTATGAAAATATTTGTCCATACCCTTTTTAATGTAAAGCAACAAGACTTCTTCAGCATCAATACCATTCACCTTCAGACGCCAAGAATTTAGATTTGTACTATATTTTTTTGGGATGGTATATCTGTACGCCTTCTACTACTCTTGTTATTGCACCTGAGTGGGATGGCGAATCCGGGCGAAGGCCCTCTTGTAATGATTTATAAAAGCTTAAAATTTGTGCAGGGATTACACTGCAGACTGCCAAGAATTCTTCTCGTATAGCCGAGCTATTTTCCGAAAAATAAAAACTATGATCCAGGTTTATGTCCGTCATCCGAGACTCCATAATTCCAATTTCCAGCAAAGGCCGGTTTCCCTTTTTCATGGAATCGACTAAATCCTTTTCGTACTTCAGGGTGTACTCATCATTGGAAAAAATATAGACTACCAGGGTAGATTCATTAATGACAGCTTTAGGTCCGTGTCGGAAGCCAAGGAAGGAATCCGTCTTACATATTATTTTTCCATCAGTAAGCTCCTGAAGTTTCAAGTGCGATTCTGTTGCGGTTCCAAACAATGGCCCGGACCCTAAAAAAACCGCGCGGGTAAAATCTTTTTCTGCAACTTGTTTCAGTTCGGCTGCATAATAAGAAATGGCTTTTTCTCCATAACTGATCAGTGTTCGAATCATATTGTCGAGTGTCGAAAGATGATTCAGCTCGGCGATCAGCAAACCCGTTAACAACATCCCTGAGTAACTGCTGGTCATGGCGAGGCTCTGATCATTTGACTCTTTTGGAAGGGCGAATACAAACTTATTTTTTGTCGAATAGTGGGCGAGTTTCCCATCGGCATTACAAATAACAATTAGATGATAGCATGTTTTGCATAGCCTGTCTGCTAAGGCTACTGCTGCTTCACTTTCGGGACTATTGCCCGAACGCGCAAAAGAAATTATTAAAGTCGGAGTATCTTTAAGTAAATAATCTTGAGGATGAGAAACCAGGTCGGTAGTGGAAATTGCTTCCGTGATGCGCCCTGTATTTCGCTGAAAAATCCCACGTAACGATAAACCTATAAATGCACTAGTCCCCGCTCCAATCAAAATAATACGTTGGGATTTAGTTAATGCTACATCCAGGAATTCCTTAAGTTCCGGTTGCTGTAGAAGAATACTTTCGTATATTTTTTCCCAAAGTTGTGGTTGCTGAGAAATCTCCCTGGCCGTGTGTATTGCACCATTTTTAATCAACGTTTGCTGGTCTAACCCAAGATATTTCATAAGTCGGTTTGGTATACAATCACTATCAATACTAGGTAAAGAACGCGCCATCAGCAGGCTCTTAGGCCAAAATTACATATAAAAAAGATAAATTACTTTCGTTACGTTACTATTTTTAAAATAATATCTTTCTTTTTATTGTTATTTTAAGACTTAGCCATTTATATGTGTCATGACCGACAAAAAGTTCCGAAGAACCGGTTAAAAAGGTCTTCTGGAAGATGCAGACATAGAATGATTATACCCTAAATCTTACGCGCCCTCTATTTTTTCATTATGATAAGTTTCCTGGTACCCCATTTTGCAATCCATACTTGCTGTGCAGATCAATGCCTTTCCACGATACTCTTCAATGGTTAAATAAATTTCTTTCGTATACTTATTTTTACATAAAAAATAACTTTCGAAATGATTGATTATAAAGAATAATATTCTATACATTTGATATAATAACGAAACGAAATATAAAATACACTCATTTCATTTCTTAATGCGTATTAGTTGAATCTTTTGATTTCAAAAATCTTTTAACTGCGTTGATATGGATTTTTACACAAACGAAATGGATGCTTGCAAATTGAAAAACGATGAAGTCATCTGGTGTACTTTCAAGGAAGGTGATAAACAGGCATTTGCCATGTTGTACCGACGTTATTTCAAAATCCTTTTTCAATATGGAATCAAAATGGCAGACGACAGAGATTTAGTAAAAGATTGCATACATGATCTTTTCATCGAGCTCTGGAAAAATAAAGAAAATCTGACCGACCCAAGATCTGTAAAAGCATACTTACTAAGCGCGATGCAGCACAAGTTAATCCGGCAACTCACCCGCCTGCGTACCCGACAAAATGAAATCACCCGCATGAACGTTCCTGCTATCGTTGGCTGCAGAGAGGATCAAATAATAGAAGATCAAATCCACCTTGAGCAGAATTGTATTGTAACAAAGGCTTTGAGTTCGTTAACCAAAAGGCAACAGGAAGCAATCTATCTTAAATTCTATGGCAACCTTAGTTATAAAGAAGTAGCTACGATGATGTCAATCAGTGTTGATTCAATTTACAATTTGATTTCAAAGGCGATTGACTCCCTTCAACATGAGTTGAACAAGGTGCCCATGCAAAAAATATAGGGCTTCATTTTGATCCTTGATTTATTTTTTCGTAACAAAAGCGCACGCTTCACGAGCACCAATGTGTAAGCTATACTATGAAGGGGTCATCCTGAGTGGTGGACGTGCGCGGGGTCGCGCGAACGAAGGATCCCGTTGAAGCAACGTGCGAACGGACTCTCTCCTTCGAAGGAATACTCTACTTGAAGCAGATCCTTCGCCACTTCGTTGGAGCAATTATCCCCAGACGTGCGCTCAGGATGACGGTACTAATGTGACGGGATGGCGGTACCATTCCCTAAGCTTGTTTCGTCATACTATACCATACTATACTATACTATGAAGGCGTCATCCTGAGTGGCGGACGTGCGTGAGCTCGCGCGAACGAAGGATCCCGTTGAAGCAACGTGCGAACGGACTCTCTCCTTTGAAGGACTCTACTTGAAGCAGATCCTTCGCCAGTTCGCTCGAGCAATTATCCACAGACGTGCGCTCAGGATGACGGTACTAATGGGACGGGATGGCAGTTCCATTCCCTAAGGTTGTTTCGTCATGTTCCCTTAGGTTACTAGCCTGTA
>CAZAHL010000137.1:0-18025 GCA_964484845.1 uncultured Chryseolinea sp.
ACGATTGAGCAAACGGTTGCATCAAAATTAAATCAGCAGTTCAGCAGATGGGGGATAGAATAGGTTAGTTCAGTAAAGGGGCAGGGTATAAAATTGTCAAATGAACGGTATCAAATTGTCACCAGATCAGAATTCATTTTGATATAATGAATTCTTTACCAAAGACTTAGGTATGGACCATTATTTTTTAATTCTATTGTTAAACGCAAATTCCGAAGGAAGCATACTGTATTCTTCTTTGAAGTATTTGGCGAAATATTTCGGGTTATTAAACCCCACCTGATATGCGATTTCGGAGACCGTCAGGCGGCTCTTTTCCAACAGTTGCGCAGCCTGCTGTAATCGGATCAACCTTATGAATTCGATGGGAGATTTACCTGTGAGCTGTACCATTTTTTTATAAAACAACGTCCTACCCATCCCTAATTCACGGCTCAGATCCTCTACCGAAAAATCCGGCCTAGACAAATTTTCTTCTACACATTTGATTGCTCTGGAAATGAATTTTTCCTCAGGTGAATCAATCGCAATATCAGCAGAACGCACCACGATCTGCTTAGGAATTGCCTTTTGAAATTTCTCCAGCTGCAAAATATGATATCGAATGCGCGAAGCCAGAATCTCAAAATTGAATGGTTTAGAAAGATATTCGTCTGCACCTGTTTCGTATCCCTCCAATTTGTGTTCGTCATCCGTACGAGCGGTAAGGATGATGATCGGAATATGAGAGGTCCGCGGATCTGATTTGATTTTATTACAAAGCTGTAGTCCATTCATTCCGGGCATCATGATGTCGGTTACTATAACATCCGGAAGATTCAACAAAGCATTTTGCCAGCCTTCATTCCCATTGCGGGCCTCGTAAATTCGATATGCCTGCTTTAGATTATCCTTCAAGTAAAAACTAAAATCCTCATTATCCTCTACAATTAATACCGTAGGTTTTACCCTTCGAGATAAACTACTATCGCGTGCAAAATATTCATCCTCTACATGAGTAGCTGTAAGCTCCGGTGTTCCCGTATGATGCAACACTTCTTGAATTGGTAACTCCAAAATAAAACTACTTCCTTGCCCTGGTTCACTACGCACTGAAATGTTTCCATGGTGAAGTTTGACAAATTCTTTTGTTATGGAAAGCCCTATTCCACTTCCCTGGTTCAATAACGTACCGGGTAAATCATTTTGAAAAAATGGTTCGAAAATCCTATCCCTTTTCTCATCCGGTATTCCGATGCCCGTATCTTTTACAATAATGATTATTTTTTCTTCTGCCGTGTTTTCTACTTCGACAGAAATCTTTCCGCCTTCAGGTGTAAACTTAAATGCGTTGGAGAGCAGGTTGAATACTATTTTTTCCACCTTGTCCGCGTCGAAGAGCGTTACCAACGACTCCACATTCGAATTAAAATTAAGTACAATCTCCTTTTTCTCGGAGAGATCAGAAAAGGAATACGTTATCTCTTGAAGGAATTTAATGAGGTCTCCTTCCGAAAGATTCAACTTAACATGTTGCACTTCAAGTTTACGAAAATCCAAGAGCTGGTTAACCAGATTGAGTAACCGTTTCGCATTTTGCTGAATAAGGTGAAGTTGCTTCTTATGATCGGAAGATTTAGTTTGTTTTACTAATTTTTCGACTGGAGCAAGTATTAATGTTAGGGGCGTTCGAAATTCATGACTCACATTCGTAAAAAATTTAATCTTCATCATGTCGAGTTCATGCATGCGCATAACTTCCAGTCGCTCTTGTTTAATCCTGAATTTTTGCTTTTCACGATGCTCGATTAATCTCTTCGTAAGAAGTAATAGTAAAAAAACAAGAATGATATATACGACAATTGCGGGGAGTGTCTTCCAAAACGGCGGTAGAATCGTAACCTTTAGAGTGGTTTCGTGTGGATTCCAGAAGCCATCGTGATTTGCAGCTTTAATCTTTAGTGTATAATCTCCAGGATCAAGGTTAGTGAATGTTACTTCCTTTGATTTGGTATCTGTATTAATCCATTTTGTATGAAATCCTTCCAACTTGTAACGATACAGCACGCGTTGGGGCTGGAAGTAATCCAACGCTGCAAACTCAATGGAGAAAACATTTTGATTATAGGGCAAAATGATATGATCTGTCCGATCGAGAGATTTTGAGAAGAGGATTTTGCCGTCAACCTCCTCTCCTACATTGATCCGTTTATTGTAAATTTTAAAATCGGTTAAAAAAACACGAGGCGAAATTTTATTAAGCTTGATTTGCGCGGGCTTGAAAATATTGAAGCCTTTAGCCCCGCCAAAAATCAATTCACCCAAACGTGTTTTATAATTTGCATTTTTATTGAATCTTCTGCCTTGAAGGCCATCTCCCTCGCCATACGTTCTGAATGTTAGTTTAATGTTCCGTTCAGGCTCCCCTTCTATAATCGCATTACAAATACCGTTTTGCGTGCTTAACCAAAGATTTCCATTATCATCAATCAAAATACCTAATACCGAGTTATGAGGAAGCCCATCCTCAGTCGTATAGCTTATGAATTTTTTTGTTGATTTGTTAAAATAGTTTAATCCGCCAAGTGTTCCTAGCCATATCCTTCCTTGTTTGTCTTCTTTAATATCAAAAACATGATTATTGACAAGACTGTTTTTATCTCCCGGAACATTCGATAAAAATGTAAAGCGGCTATTTTTTTTACTGAGTACTTCAACTCCATCCTGGCTAGCGAACCAAATATCACCATCACTGTCTTCCATGATTGCATTAATAGAATTGGGATGAATGGAATTTGGCTCGTAAGATTTGAAGTGTGAAAAAGTATTCGTTCCTCTATCCAACAAATCGACACCTGCACTTAGTGTTCCTATCCAAAGCCGTTGCTTAGAATCTTCAAAAACATCCCATGCGCTTAAGTCAGATAACGTATTGGTATTTAACGAATCATGCAGGAAGCGGATGAATTTTTTTCCATCATAACAGTTCAAACCTCCAAGAAATGTACCTATCCATAATTTTTCCTGATGATCTATGCAAAGGCTGACAATTACATCGTTGCTCAAACTTTTCGGATTTTCCGGATCATGTAAAAATTGTTTGAATGTTTCATGTTGCCTGTCAAAATAGATAAGACCTCCGCCGTTTGTTCCAATCCATAAATTTCCCTTTGTATCCTCAGTGAAACAATTAACATCATCAAAAGGAAGGGATGAAGGGTCTAAGGAATTCTTTTTATAGGAAGGAAATCGGTTCATGTGTGGGTAGTAGAACGAAACGCCCATTTTATGCGTACCTATCCAAAGAATTCCACTATCGTCTTTGTACAGTGCGTAAATGCTGTTCTGTAAAAGGCTTTGATTGTCGCCATCGACATGCTTGAGGTAAGCAACTGAAAAATCTTTCTTATCAACAATATTAATACCGCCATGATCCGTCCCTATCCAAATTAGTCCGGTGTCATCATACGAGATATCCCGAACTATATTTGTGTTCAATGCTCCAGGGAAGCTTTTTCTGCTAAAATGTCTAAAATAAAATTGTTTAGTATCAAAATAATAGGCGCCTTGATCTTTTCCCCTAACAACGAAAGTCCATAGATCTCCATCCTGATCAATGATAATTTTATATTCCAATGGTAGCCCTTTGTTTAGTTTAAACAAAAAATCATTCCTGTACACAACGCTAATTCCGCCATTTACTTCCGAAATTCTTTCGAGATATCCATTCGAATGAATTACCCAAAAGCTTTTTTTATCCAAATCTTTTGCAAATGAAGTAATTGAATTGGAAATGATACTCTCGGACTGTGAGCTATCGTGCACAACCTGAATGGAATGATGATTCCCGGAATTGTATTTTATTAATCCCTTGGTTTCGTGAACAAACCAAAAATTTTCCTGGTCGTCTTTTACAATGTCTTTAATTAATCCGGCAGGCAGGTTGTACGTTTTATAAAATGCTTTGATGTCGGGTTCAAAATTCTCTTTTTCGGGATCGTACAAATCCGGACCCCTGTTCGTATTCACCATTAATCTTCCATCTGGCGTTTCGCATATTTTGGAAACACCATTATCCAATAATGAAGTAGAGTCATTAGAATTATGCAGGAAGGATTTGATGGAGTGCCCATCGAACCTGTTTAAACCATTGGCAGTACCGATCCAAACAAAACCAGAACTGTCTTTCAGAAAACAATTCACCTCATTGTCGGAAAGGCCATCGTTCGCATCAATGTGTTTTAATTTATGCTGCCTTGCTTGTGCCTCTGAATCCTGATAAGACAAAAGCCATATCAAAAAAACCAGCGAAATATAACTTTTAAACATTGTATCTCCTTCTCAAATAAATTATAACCAGATTTCCGGTTTAGTTCAAATTAATAATAAGACTTCCAAACTTTATTTGATTGTGGAACTTGAAAAAGTTTTGAAAAGTTTTTTCAATTTACCAAGTTGTTTTGCTCCAACAAAGTCATTTAACGTTCCCTTTGTCAAAGTTCACTAAAGTGTATTCATACTTTTGCTATACATGTATGCTCTTGTATCTCCAGCGTATGTGGACATTGTTTTTATCGTGATTTTTGGAGAAAGTGAACTGATATTTTTACTGAATCTTTATTTAAAGGACATTCGACTACAACAAACCGACTTTTGGATACATTCATGATTTGAGTTTGCCGCACTTTTGCATCAAATGGGAGCAACACTAATAGCAGGAGCATCAAAGCCCTTGCCAATAAATTGGCAGAAAGAAAAAATAATCTCTTACTTGTAGCCCGAAATGGGCACAAGTTGATCATTCAAATGCAAACAACCTGCTGATATCATTGAGTAAATTATTCAAAAGAAAAACCAACTTTTCGCCTTTGGGATTTAGACAATCTTTCAATTAACACGACTGATACCAAGACTGAAAATCAACACTACCGCTAATCGGCCTCGCCACTGATTAGTAGCGAGATTCGCCTCTCACACTGTTGGCGTAAAAAACCGAATACCGATGGTGATAAGCCATCGTTTTATTAACGTGAGACAACGTCAATTCCCTTTCTGCAGCGGTAATCCTTGTTGGGCCAACAAACACCTAAAAATCTCCTTCGAGATTTTAGATTTACTTAGCGATGATCAGGTATTTTTTTTGTTCCAACAAGTTTTAGTGAATGATGATTACGATTTCCATTGAAGAGTGATTTTCTTGCACCAAGGATTCATGATTACCACCAACCGAAGTTCATCAGCATGTCCTATGTCAAGTACAGTAGCTGTGAATTTTGCTCCGCCCGCAATGTAAATGTCGTTGCCTGTCCTTGTTTTAGTTTTTTCACTTCTTCAACAGCACATCCTACTATCGGTGTGGTAAGCGATTTTCATAGTAATAGTTTTAGCGCCAACGTTCATCTAACAATTTTCAAGGTCGCAAACCAGGAAAAATTATCGCTATCTATCGATCTATCTATCTATCTATGAAGGTGAAACATGGTTCAGAACTGCTGCTCTTATTAACTCTTACTTTGTAAAATCCTTTGCCTCCTTTTCGGATTTAGATTTTAAATAGAGAAGCCAATTATCAATTGAGGTGTCAAGACTAGATTGAAATTTATTCTTTAATAACGCTACTAGCCAACCTTCCATGCTTTCTTCTACCTTTATAATGGTTATTCCGTTTTGTTCTGAGAAGTACCAAGCGTGTATAGCAAATGCTCCAAAAGCCGGACCGGACCAAACGACCGTTTTGTTTTCTTCAACAACCTGTAACGTAGAAGTAATATTTAAGCCGTTGCTTTTCCAACTGAATGAGTTTCCAGCCGAAAATGATCCATTCATTTGCGGAGATTCAATTTCCTCTTGCCATTCATCCCAATGATTTACATCCGAGAAAACTTTCCAAACGCTTTCGACAGGAGCATTTATTTCAACGCTCTTTTTGGTTATGACCGGTGCATATGTGTGTATGGTTGTTGTTGTTTGATAGTCACTAAAGTATTCGAGCATGAATATTGAAATAGCAATGAGGGTTATAATAGAGAGTAATCCCCACAACGTTATCTTTACTTTCTTATTGATCATAGTTCCCGTTTTATTCTGTTGTAATTTATGTACTCAAATTGCATATTGTCCAAAAAGTCGGGCCTTGTTGTTTTATATTCAAAATGGTTTTCTGACATTCCTTTTCTAAAACTAGGCCCAAACTAGTAAAATAGCTCGTCCCTCCGGTGTTATATCTTACCAACATTAGCGAAACCATTTTATATTCTGTATAGTTGCCATATTTAACATAGTGGATACACGCACAAATTGTATGCATTAAATGCAACTATGAGACGGTCATACCCACGTAGGCCTTTCTTTCTATATCAAACTATATCAAAGATGAATTCAACGCAAGGTATTTTTGACATTTGATTTGCACTTTCTGGTATTTTTTATTTTGAACGCGACCCCGACAGCAAAAGTATTATGTAAAAAAAATGAGAAGGCGTTATGATGAGGAAGTAAAATCCGGCTACAACCACTTGTCCATATTCAGGAAAAATGGTCTACAAGAGCGCTTCATTAGCAAAGATAGATAGTTCTACTATTTGCTGCTTTAAATGCGCCTCCAAAATATTAATTTAGGGTCAGCTCCTGTTCCGTCATTCAAATAAGTTCGATTAAAGTAACTTTGAGTATACCCTTCCAAGGCCGGCAAATGCATAAATCTCATATACCTTATTTAGAGACAATTCCGCAATTCTTCAAGATTTATGGTTTGGGTACTCCGTTGTATCCGGAAATTATGTGTATGAGGTTAGAAGATCAGCCCGACGCAAAACTAATACACATGCCTTTAAGCAGAGTTAACTTCTTCAGGGTTTTACTGTTTAAAAATGCCAACCTTTATTTTCACAAGGCCGGAGAAAGTGTTCAAACTGTTGAGAACTGCCTTTGCTTCAGCTATCCCGGTAAACTTGAATCATGGACTCGTTCGGGAAAACTTTATGGGTATGTAGTCTATTTTACCTCAGCTTATGCCGGGATTGACCCGACAAGCAAAGCATTTGACCAGGACTATCCCTATTTTAATTTTGATGCTGATCAAATGGTAGTGCTCACTCCCGATGAGACCACACAATTGACTGCGTGTATGGAGGAAATGATCCGGGAGATTTACGGAGAGGCTGAGGATAAACTAGAGATCATTCGAAAATTACTTCATGTCTATTTGCATAAAGTAAAAAGAATTTATAATGCAAAAGTAAATATGCTTTCAACCGATCTAAAGGTATCAAAAGAACTTTTTAACAAATTTAGAAAGGCAATTGACAATCATCTTCAACAACTTTCCGACAATAAAAAAAAACATCATCCGACAGTTTCAAAATTGGCAGGTGAATTATCCGTAAGTGCCAATTACCTAAATAGTATTATAAAGGAGCTCACCGGCAAGACCGCTTCAACACACATACAAGAAAAAATGTTGCTTGAGGCAAAATCATTCCTCATTCATACCAATTTACAGGTTGCTGAAATAGCTCATAGACTGGGTTATGAAAACAGCGCTTACTTTAACCGTTTCTTTAAAAAATCAGCAGGCCTTACGCCTCTTGAGTTCCGCAAAAAGGTAACGTAAGTGATTAACCGGTAAAAAGTGCAATCATTCGGCGAATAAGTGCAGCGAACCTCCTGTTTGTTAGTGGTAATTTATCGTTTAAATCGTTAAAATGATACAATGAAAAATTTCTTCCCACTATACCAATTCCTGTTCTTAACGGCACTTTTTACTTCAGGACCGAAATCTTTTGCCCAACATGTTAACGAGCCAGCTATCAAGTTATTCAGATTTGAAAACAATGGAGTCGAAAAACCGGGAGTCCTTATCGTGCCTGGAAAGATGCTGGATGTTACAGCCTTTGGCGAAGACTATAATTCAGTATTCTTTTCATCTGGAGGAATCCAGCGCCTCAAAATCTGGCTAAAAGAAAATTCACCAAAGTGCCCTGAAGTGCCAGCCAATGTTCGTATAGCTCCTTGTGTTGCAAATCCATCTAAAATCGTTGGGATCGGATTAAATTACGAAGATCATGCGAAAGAAGCAGGTGTCCCCGTCCCAAAGGAGCCAGTGCTTTTCCTGAAATCAACAACATCGCTGGCAGGACCAAATGACGATGTAATCATTCCCATAAACTCAGTTAAGACAGATTGGGAAGCTGAGCTTGCCATCATTATAGGAAAGAAAGCGGCTCATGTTTCTAAGGAAAATGCGCGCGAATACATAGCCGGGTTTACGGTGATCAACGACTATAGTGAACGGTCCCATCAACTGGAAGGCACCGGTCAATGGACAAAGGGAAAGAGCGCAGATACATTTGCACCACTAGGCCCTTATCTTGTAACACCTGAAGACATTGGAGATCCTCAAAATCTAAAAATATGGCTTAAAGTAAATGATCAAATCATGCAAGAATCAAATACCAGCGCTATGGTTTTTGGGGTTGATTATTTGGTGAGTTACGTAAGTCAATTCATGACACTGCTCCCCGGTGATGTTATAGCTACAGGCACACCTTCCGGCGTTGGACTCGGTCATAAACCCCAGCGATTCTTAAAGGCGGGTGATGTAGTTGAGTTAGGAATTCAAAAAATAGGAATTCAAAAACAGACAGCGGTTGATGCGCTACAGTTGATCTTAGGAAACGACGCTTACAAGGATTATCAAAATTGGGTGGCCTTAGGTGTAGGTGGTATACCGCATACACTCGAAGGTTACAGGCGTGTGAAAATGTTAGGTTCACGGATGGGAAATCCGTTAGATATAAAACCTGTTAAGGTTGATATTGGCTCTAAAGGAGACGTAAAAACGCTACCTCAGTTACCGAAGAGAAAAGGACAAAGACCGACCATTGCTCCGTTTGCCGTCCCACACCGTCAAATGGATCAACATAACGATACCGTTACACGAAAAAATCAGAAGAAAATATTCGATACCCAGGTTGCTAGTTCACAGAATCGTCTCATTTATAAGATGAGCTTTTTCGAAAGGAATAGTCCCGCTATTTTCCTGGCCGATAGCGCTTCGGGCAATCCAACGCTTATGCCACTCACACATGCGGAAGTTGGTCA
Source organism: uncultured Chryseolinea sp. (assembly GCA_964484845.1). GTDB lineage: Bacteria > Bacteroidota > Bacteroidia > Cytophagales > Cyclobacteriaceae > Chryseolinea. The sequence continues at coordinate 9,082 of CAZAHL010000137.1, forward strand.
TATTCATCCCTCGGATGGCTCTATGCATATGATTCTTAGCCCATCAGATACCAAAACGGTTATGGAGCAAGGCTGGGGCGAACTTCACGGTCTGGCGGGAAAAGGCGGGTCGATGGCAAAAACCTATTTAATGATCTATGCACCACGTGATGAAAAAGAACTAGCGGTAATCAAGAAACTATTGGAAGCAGCTGTGAAATATGCATCTCACGTTCCTGAAAAAATTAATTAACCAACCTCAATCAATATGAACAAATTAACAATTGTACTAGTAACACTATGCATTTCCACGACTGCCTTTGCCCAGAAATGGGCCGTGGATAAAGGTCATTCCAAAATCGGATTTACTGTGACTCACCACATGATATCCGAAGTGGATGGCTACTTCAAAAAATTCGATGCCACGCTCACCTCCTCGAAAAATGATTTTTCAGATGCTGTCTTTGACTTAACAGCCGAGACTAGCAGCCTTAATTCCGAAAACGAGATGCGGGATAAAGATCTAAAAGGCCCAGACTTTTTTGATGAGGAAAAGTTTACTACACTCACATTCAAAAGCACATCGTTCAAAAAAGTAGCGGATAAAAAATACACATTAACCGGCGATCTTACAATCAAAGGGATTACGAAATCAATTACAATGGATGTGACGCTGTTAGGCCCACTGCCACATCCACGCACCAAAAAACCGGCTATTGGTATAACGGCAACCTGTAAGATAACCCGAAAAGACTTTGGTATTGGTCCAAATTTACCAGAGATAATGGTTTCAAACGAGGTAGAACTCCGGGCCACTGGAGAGTTCAATAAGGAATAACCGGATTTTAATATCAGTAAAAGCTTTGATGTGTTCTAAATCGCGTGTGATGTTCAAACTAGATATGTATCGCAGGGCAATGAGATTTTTGGTTGGTGTACTCATGCTAATCGTAAGTCTGCAAGGTTTCGCCCAGGAAAAAGGGGTAGTAAGAGGCAAAGTGCTGGACTCACTATCCTCCGCACCACTGGGTTATACAAGTATTGCTGTTTACTCAATCTTAGAAAATAAACTGATAAACGGTAATATTTCGAATGACCAAGGTGATTTTGCGATTGACGTTCCTTACGGAAAATATTATGCTGAGATCAATTTTGTTGGATTTCTTCCCTTTAAGAGCAGGGAGTTTGAAGTATCTAAAGAGAACGCTGTGTTCGACCTGGGACCGATTCAATTGCACGAAAATGTCGATGTATTAGACGAGGTGGTGGTTCAGGCAGAAAAAAGTTCAATGGAACTGTCGCTAGACAAAAAGATTTTTAATGTTGGAAAAGACCTGGCCAACAGCGGCAGTACAGCCTCTGACGTCCTGATGAATATCCCCTCCGTTGCTGTAGATCCTGAAGGGAATATAAAGTTAAGAGGCAGCGACAATGTCAAAATTTTAATCGATGGAAAGCCTTCCGGACTGGTAAGTTTCAAAGGCGGAAGCGGTCTCCAGCAGCTTCAGGCCAGCATGATCGAACGTGTAGAGGTCGTCACAAACCCATCAGCGCGTTACGAAGCAGAAGGCTTAGGAGGCATTATTAATATTGTGTTGAAAAAAGATAAAAACCAGGGCTTTAACGGGTCCATTGATGTCATCATAGGACACCCTGAGAATTATGGATTAGCGGCTAATCTCAATTACCGTCATAAGAAAGTAAACTTCTTTATCAACTACGGATTCGCCTACCGCAGTCAGCCCGGAATAGGTGCTTTATACCAGGAGGTATACGGACAAGACACAACCTTTATTCTCCAGCAACATAATAAGTCAAAGACCAAGGGACTCAATAACAACATCCGTGGAGGTATTGATCTTTACTTTACAGAAAAAAGTATCCTCACAGGCTCGTATTTGTTTCGAAGGAGTGATGTTAACCGCATTACAGATATCGTATATAATGATTATCTTTTTTCAACATCAAACCCCCTGAGCTATACGACGAGGCGCCAGGACGAAGATGAGATAGAGCCGAACTCAGAATATTCCCTGATTTACAAAAAAATCCTTGAAGGTAAAGATCATGAACTTTTAGCCGAGGTAAAGTATTTGGATAATTGGGAAAGTTCCGACCAGCTGTTTACACAGCATCATTTTTCGCCTGACGGCACAGAAGATATTTCAAAAGGAGTGATCCAAAAATCACTGAATGATGAAAGTGAAAAGCAATTCCTTTTTCAAATAGACTACACCAAACCATTCGCCAAAGAGGGAAAATTTGAGACCGGTTTTAGAACAAGTTTCCGTAACATGGTGAATGATTACCTGGTGACGCAACAAAATTCGTCAGGCGAATTTGATCCTTTGCCGGCGTTTGACAATGTCTTTTATTATGATGAAAACATTACTGCCGGTTACGGCATCATTGGAAACAAAACGAAGGCTATATCCTATCAGGTCGGAGTTCGTGCGGAATGGACAGATGTAAAAACCACCTTGAAAGAAACGAATGAGGAAAATCCAAGAGAATATTTTAATCTTTTCCCCAGTGCACATGTTACGTTAAATCTTGTAAAAGAAAACAGTTTACAGGTAAGTTACAGCCGAAGAGTCAGGCGGCCTTTTATAATGATCTCAGTCCTTTCGTTACATTCTCAGACAACCGAAACGTCTTCTATGGCAATCCTGATTTAAACCCCGAGTTTAGCAATGTGTTTGAAATCGGCTATATCAAACACTTTGACATTGGAACATTCTCATCGTCTGTTTACAACCGAAACACAACCGATAAGATTGACAACATACGCACCGTGGATTTGGAGGGAAAATCGATAACCCGGACGGAAAATCTCAATTCAGAAAAAGCTTATGGCATTGAACTTGCCAGTACCCTGGCGTTAGCTTCATGGTGGAAATGGGATGCAAATTTTAATTTCTTTTATGCCGACATCGATGCGAGTAACATTGCCGTTGTCTATAAGAATACAACGTATAGTTGGTTTACCCGTCAAACCTCGAGGTTTACATTGCCTGGAAAAATAGATGTCCAACTGAGAACGAATTACGAAGCCCCTCAAAAAACCGCGCAGGGAAAAAGAAAGGCTTTGTACTACGCTGATTTTTCGGTTAGCAAAGAAATCCTGAAAGGGAAAGGCACACTCAATCTTAACATTCTTGATATTTTTAATACAAGAAAAATGAGAAGTATAGCAGAAGGAGAAACATTCTATTCTGACAGAAATTTTCAATTCAGGAGAAGGCAGATCAATCTAACATTCAATTACCGAATCAATCAATCCAAGACCTCTGGCAAACAAAAAAGGAATGAGGGTGAAGAAGGTTTTTGATTCATCAGATTTAAGTACAACACCTTGAGTTACAGCTGAAGATTACCCAACATCTGCTCTTGTTCATTTAAAGAACTATGTTTATCATCTTAATCATATCCAATAATTGATTGGCCCCTCTTAATTTAGAAAAAGAATGTTCGCAAACCGTGAGGTGATTTGCGAACATTCTGAAAACAGAAACTAAGATTTGATTTTAATAGCCGGTGTTTTGGCTAAGCTTTCCGTTACTGACTGAAATTGCATACTGTGGAATAGGGAGCAATTCGGCATTCGCCGGAATAACTGATTTCCCCACAGATGCCAGGGCAGATTGCCATTTGCCATGCCTGAGCAGATCGATTTTTCTTACACCTTCAAAAAACAGGTCCCATCCTCTTTCCCTCAAAATGGCATCGTTAAATGCTTCCTTCGAGGCTACTTCATCTGGCGATAAGCCACCAATTGCTGCGCCTCCATGTTGAAGACGTACTTGATTAACGAAATCAATAGCCTCTCCGGTAGGGCCATTTTGCTGGTTAATGGCTTCCGCCAGCATCAATAATACATCTGCATAGCGAAGCACCGGAATATCATTGCCCTGGAACACGCTCCCTTGACCTGATTCATCAGGATATTTCCGGATGACAGGGCCCGGCATATTGGTGCGATCTCTGGGTTGACCCTCTTTATTAGTGTATTCACCGATCAACATTGACCTGCGCTGGTCGAGCGGATGAAAGGTGTCATAAAAAGTCCATGTTCCTGTAAAGGCTCCTCTGCTGCCAGCCCATCCTCCGTTAATGTCAATACTTTTGAAGTCACTTGGCAAACAATACCAAGGCCAACTATTGAATTGCGGAGTGAGGTTGTTATCAGCTTGGTTGCTTGGGGCGCAGACGATTGCCCAGATCGTTTCATCGTTTACTTCAGTGACTTCTCTAAAAAGACCGGCATAGTTGTCTACAAGGTTATACCCCAGTGTTAAAAGTTTTCGTCCAGCCTGTTCAGCTTTTATCCAATCCTTTTCATTGAGATAAAGCCGCATTAAGTACCCTAGCGCAACCCCTTTCGTGAATCGACCATAACTTGCTTCTTCACCTTTGCCCGGCAAATAGGTTGAGGCGAAATCCAGATCCGCACCCACAGCTGCTACATAGTCGGCTCTATCTGGTCGCGTTAAATCATTTTCGGCTTCAGTACCAACTTCGGTCGGATCCAGTATTACAGGTACAGCACCATACATATGCAACAAGTAAAACATGGTGATCCCTCTGCCTGTCCGAGCCTCTGCCATCAATTGGTTTTTTTTCTCCTCACTTAAAGTGGATTTCTCCAGGTCATCGATGATCTTAGTCATGCGGGTGACATAACGGACCTTATCAAAATGACTTTGTTGATCCTGAGTTTTTAAGAACGTAAAATCGGGTGTGCTGAAGGCTGCAAACTGACCGCCCCAATCCGGGAATTTGGCCAACAAGTCAGTTGGATAATCGAATTCCATGATCACACCATATTCATAAGCAAAGAAGAAATTGGTTTTCTGACCATTAGCGGCAGAGTTGTAATATTGAAAGCGGCTGCCAAATGGTTCGTAAGCGGCCAGCGTGTACAATTCAAAATCTCCCTCCGTTTTAGGAAAGTTTGCCGGCGTTAACTGACCCTTGATAATCGGCTCGAAGTCTTTTTCGCATCCACTCCATACGATTAAGGAGGCGCTCAATAAAAGGATGAATATCTTTTTCATAAATGATGAATCGTTAATTAGAAGTTTGCATTGATTCCAAACGAAATAGTTCTAGCCATCGGATAAGGCGCACTACCTCCCAATGCTGTATTCACTTCCGGGTCTACGGTTTTGAACTTAGAAATCAGAAATGCGTTTTGCACATCGGCATATACACGCAGGTTCTTCATCCACTTGGTCGCGGTGGGATTGAACGTATAGCCAAGGGTGATATTCCGGCATCGGATAAAATCACGCTGAATAAGATCAAGGTCTGTACCTGATCCTGGACCTGCTGTGTTTAACCCCAGCGAACTTCCATTATATGCCGCTCCAGGTAGTGTACCCTCAGGGTTATTGGTACTCCATGTATTCCGGATCGAACTGGTACCGGTAGATCCCAGCGAAAGGAAACCGAAGGCACTGCTATAGCCATAGGTATTATCAATTCCCCAGGCACCACGCTGGCCGTAGAAGAAGATATTGAGGTCAAAATTCTTATATTTAAAATTGTTCCCTAAGCCGATAATTACTTTAGGGTCGCCGGAATAAGATACTACATCCTGGTAATCCAATATTCCGTCACTATTCTTATCGACAAATACTGGGGATCCGGGTTGTCGTGCTTGCGTGGGTTGCCAAGCCGGGGCATCCCGCCCGATTTGCACAATGCCGCTCGTTTGGTACGCGTAGATCGTATTGACCTTATCGTCAACTTTCTGAAAAGGATTTAGACTGCTGTTTGGAAATCGCTCTTTCCACTTAAATACATAGTTTGTAACGTTCAGTGAAGTGCTCCAACGAAAATCTCCCTTGTTGATATTAACAGAATTAAGACCGAATTCAAATCCTGTTCTTTGTTGAGCTGCCCCGTTGATAGGAGCTTTTCCAATCTGAGATAAGGGAGGCGTGCTAGTAATTGCCAAGAGCGTAGTCTGCTCTTCCGTGTACCAATCCAGAGAGGCAGATATGCGGTCCTCGTTAAAGCCAAGATCCAAACCGATATTAAGGGTTTTCGTGGATGGCCATGTCAGCGAGGGATTATCCAATGATGTTAGTAGGTAGGGCACATTTATTTTCCCGTCACCAAACACAATGCCGGTGCTTCCTGGTGCATAGCCTCCATAGGCATAATTGCCTAGCGCGCCAAGATCACCTGTCTTACCATAGCTTGCCCTGAGTTTAAATAGATTGATCATACTCATTCCTTGAAAAAAGGACTCGTTGGATATTTTCCACGCAAGCGAGGCGGCTGGAAAGTTGGCGTATTTTTTATTCGGATAAAATTTATCGAACCCATCTCTACGCACACTGAAAGAAAGGAAGTAGCGATCAAGGATATCGAAAGATGCTCTGGCGAAAAAGGATCTTTTTTTGTTGTAATCGGCATTGGAAGTAATCCTTGTGTTTTGCGCATTGTCGAGCCGATCTGTTCCGATGGCATCAAATACATTCTGGCCTTGTACCGTAAAGGAGGAAAAATCATAAATGTATTGACCTACTCCAGCAACAGCGTCGAGTTTAATCCATTGGGCAAACTCTTTCTTAAAAGATGTGGTTGCTTCCATAGTTTGGTTTTGCCGGGTTGCGTGTCCCAAAAAAGCTTTGGAAAGATTGGTGAGTGCAAAATAAACAGTGGAGGGAATATAAAAATCCCGGTCCGTTGATTCATAACTGTTACCGTAAAGCAACTTGGCCGTTAAAACATCGGGAATGATCGTTATATCGGTCGATATATTGGCCAGCAAACTGTTGAAATTTGTTTGATCCTTAATCCACAACATCGAAACTGGATTGGGTGCCGACAATCCTGTGAAAAGTGTGTAATTCCCATTGGGATCCGTAATAGGCAGATACGCAGGATATGTCAATGCGGCTTGCAGGGCATTAAAACCTTGCGCTCCAGAGAGATCTTTTTGATATCCGGAAGAAGGATTCTGATTATTATTCCGGCTTCCATTCACACTCGTATTCAAAGTCAGAAACTTGGTCAGGTTAAAAGAAAGATTCATTCGGCCCGTGTATCTCTCCAGATGTGAGTTCTCCAATGTCCCAACCTGGTTGAAATAATTTCCGGAGAAGAAATAAGTAACCTTCTCGGCACCTCCGTTAACACTCAAATCGTGGTTGTCCACGCTTCCATTCCGGAGGACATTACCTAGCCAATCTGTTCCAGCACCTGCACTTTGAATCTGTTGGCTGGAAAATTTGGGCGTATATCCGCTTAAATCGGCTGCCACGTTTCCAAACGGTGCCATATTGTTACCAGCTAAATATTTGTCTTGATTTAATTGGTTGTAGTACGACATATAATCGCTTGCGTTCAACGGCTCTATGTAGGGCAGGTTACTGACAACCGATCGGCTTCCATTGTAGGTGACGTTGATGCGTCCGGCTTTTCCTTTTTTAGTGGTAATCAATACCACTCCATTGGCAGCCGCTACTCCATAAATTGCCGCGCTGGCATCCTTGAGAATTTCAATGGATTCAATATCATTGGGGTTGAGTCCGGCTAGTCCGCCACGGCTCCCACCCACTATGGAGTAATCACCATTGCCGGGATCAAGCGCATTATTCGGATATACTACCCCGTCAACAATATACAGTGGTGTTCCTGGTCTGCCACGCACAGATAAGTTGATTTGACCACCAGGCTCTGCACTTTGTTGACTGACTTGCACCCCTGCAGCCCGGCCAAACATAAGGTCGGTAATGGAACTGTTGGCGGCTGTCGGAACGTCCTTTGGATTTACCTTAACAACGGCTGTTGTCAAGTCTTCTTTCTTGGTTGTTCCATAGCCGACTACGATAACTTCATCCAATGATTTGACATCACTTTTCAAGGCTACATCTATAGTGGTTTGATTACCCACTACAACTTCAATTATTTCGTAGCCAATGAAGCTGAAGACCAAGACAGCATCGGAAGAAACGTTCTCTAAAGTATAGGTTCCCTGCGCGTTGGTTGATGTTCCAAACGTTGTACCTTTAATAACAACATTCACCCCGGGCATTAACTCTTGCGAACCAGCATCCTTCACTGTTCCTGTAACGGTAAAGGCATTCACAACCGCATTCTCCACGCGTCTTACCGTAGCTTCACTGGAATCCTCCTCCTCTTTCGCGCTAACTTCTTCATTGCCCTCTACTCTATTGACAACAATGTAAACCGTGTTTTCTTCAAACCGGTAGGTTAGATTTTTGTCTTTCAATACCAGGTCCAAAACTTCTTTAACGGTGCGTTTTGCATGGGATAGATTCACTGAATAAGCAGCAGCTTCGTGTGTTGGAAAAACAAATGACAGTCTCGTTTCTTGCTTGAGCTTTTGAAAAAGTGAAGTGAGCGTTTCATTTTTCATCTCCAGTGTAACCCGCTTATCCAGTCCCTGCCCATAACCTTCGTGGGCCTTCAATAATTCGATGCCGCAAATCACTAGCATCACATAAATAAAACTCACTCGCATAAAAAATCTCCATTTCCAAGAGTTCACGAAACAGTCATCCTGTCGTACAGAACTCTCTGGTTCTGTAAATAGAAAATTCATACCTTTAATTGTTTTTAATAATTGAGCAAAAATTGTTAAGGACATTGAACCATTCCCCGGCTTCCCTCCGGGGATGGTTTTTTTAGGCTCGCCTTCTGAAAGCGCACCCCGAACACTCACAAGCATTCTGAGACAATACGGTATTCTTCCCTATCGGGGAGGTGATTTTTATAACCGGTTATCTTGTTTTTTAAGGCCCGTCTGTCGATGAATGCTCTTTTGCGAATTGTTGCGCGTTACGAATCGTTTGGTGTAGAATTTTTTGTCATGGTTCTTCGTTTAGATTTATAAATAATTAATTCTCGTTCTTCTTATGCTTCATTACTTGCCACTACATCCAATTCCATTTTCGATCGTTACCATATTATTTTTAATAGTGTAGGT
>CAZAHL010000138.1:0-17997 GCA_964484845.1 uncultured Chryseolinea sp.
GCATGGCAATGGGAAAAAAAACTCAGGGATATCAAATAACCCTCCAAAAATGACGAATGTAGATTGATGTCGATCGAAAATCGCTAAGCTAATTGCTCAAGTTCATGAATAAAATTAAAATGGTGGATTTGCAAACACAATACCGGCACATAAAGGCTGAGATTGATGCCGCCATACAACAGGTGTTGGCATCCACGTCTTTTATTCAGGGTCCTGAAGTAGAAGAGTTTGCCAAAGCGTTAGCCTCATACACAGGCGCAAAATATGTAATTCCGTGTGCTAACGGTACGGACGCCCTTCAGATTGCCATGATGTCATTGGGCTTTAAGCCAGGTGACGAAGTAATTATTCCAGTTCACACGTATGTTGCTACCGCCGAAGTTATCGCACTACTCGGTCTCACACCCGTGTTCGTTGATGTCGATGCCAGTACGTTCAACATCGATGTGACCCAGTTGGAGAAAAAAATAACCAAACAGACCGTAGCCATTGTTCCTGTTCATCTTTATGGACAATGTGCTGAGATGGAGATTTTATGCGAAATTGCGCAACGTCATAACTTGCACATCATTGAAGATGCAGCACAGGCTCTTAGCGCCGATTATATTTTTAAAGATGGAATAAAAAGAAAAGCCGGAACGATAGGGAAAATAGGCACAATTTCATTTTTCCCATCAAAGAATTTAGGATGTTTTGGTGACGGAGGAGCGCTGTTTACAGACGACGGAATTTTGGCGGAAAGGATTAAAATGATTGCTAATCACGGTCAACGGATTAAGTATCATCATGATGTTATCGGAGTAAACAGTCGGCTGGATACACTTCAGGCAGCGATCTTACGTGTTAAGCTCGGCTATCTGGATAACTACACGCACAATCGGCAGGAAGTTGCTTCGTATTACGATGCTCATTTGTCTGCCGTGTCGCAGATTGAGATTCCTTTTCGGGCTCCCTACACAAGTCACGTCTTTAATCAGTACACCCTTAAAATTAAGGAAGGAAATCGCGATGATTTTAAAAGATATTTAGAGCAGGAAGGGATTCCGACCATGATTTATTATGTTATGCCGTTGCATTTTCAAAAAGCCTTTCGGAACGACGCAGTAAATGAAGGATCATTCCCAACAAGTGAAAAACTTGCAAAAGTTGTAATTTCGCTTCCTATTCATACCGAAATGTCAACAGATCAATTAGAATTCATTTGTAGCAAGATAAAAGAGTACTTTAGTCGATGACCGAACAGAAAGATTATTTTGCTCATCCTTCCGCCATCGTAGATGAAGGCTGTCAAATTGGACAAGGGACCAAAATCTGGCATTTTTCACATATCATGACTAATTGCAAGATCGGTGACCATTGTAACATTGGCCAGAATGTGGTGGTTTCTCCGGAAGTAATCGTGGGCAACAATGTCAAAGTACAAAATAACGTTTCAATTTACACGGGAGTTGAATGCGAAGATGATGTATTCCTTGGACCCTCCATGGTCTTCACCAATGTTATTAATCCCAGAAGCGCCGTTAATCGCAAAAATCAATATTCGAAAACTCTTGTTAAAAGGGGTGCGACCATTGGCGCTAATGCAACCATTGTATGTGGAATAGTAATCGGAAGATTTGCTTTCATCGGCGCCGGCGCTGTAGTCACTAAAACGGTAGCAGACTATGCCCTTGTTTTAGGAAATCCCGCAAGGCAAACCGGATGGATCAGTGAGTATGGTCATAAATTAGTTTTTAACAAAGACGGGATAGCAATTTGTAATGAAAGCAAAGAAAAATACATACTCCAAAAAGGAATAGTCTTAAAAATAAAATGAAAAGATTTGCACTCATTGGCGCTGCTGGTTTTATTGCGCCGCGACATTTAAAGGCGATCAAGGAAACTGGTAATAGCCTGGTGGCCGCGTTGGATAAACACGATAATGTTGGAGTTCTGGATTCCTATTTTCCAGGAGCGGATTTTTTCACTGAATTTGAACGCTTCGACAGGCATTTAGATAAGCTGAAACGGAAAGACGTAAAAGTAGATTACATCTCCATTTGCTCTCCTAATTACCTTCATGACTCTCACGTCCGTTTTGCACTACGTTATGGCGCGAATGCAATTTGCGAAAAGCCATTGGTTCTAAACCCGTGGAATCTCGATGCCCTTAGCGAGATTGAAAATGAAACAGGAGGTCGGGTTTTTACGATCCTGCAGTTGAGGTTGCACCCTGCCATAATAGCGTTGCGCGAAAAAATTCAACAAGGACCCAAGGATAAAGTTTATGATGTTGAACTAAAGTACATTACCTCCCGTGGTAACTGGTACCAAAGCAGCTGGAAAGGTGACATTTCCAAAGCAGGAGGCATTGCTACAAACATAGGCATACATTTTTTTGATATGCTCATCTGGATTTTTGGCCCCGTAAAAAATGTTGTAGTCAATCAATTAAAACCCGACCACGCTTCGGGATATCTTGAATTAGAACGAGCCCGGACAAATTGGTTTTTAAGCATCAATTATGACCATCTTCCTAACGAGATTAAATTGAATAATAAAAGGACTTTCAGATCATTGTCACTGGAAGGAAAGGAGATAGAGTTTAGTGAGGGCTTTACAGATTTGCATACCAAAAGTTATGCGGAGATACTACAAGGTCAAGCTTTTGGCTTACAGGAAGCCCGACAATCCATTGAACTTGCATATAATATTAGAAACAGCGTCCCTCAACATTGATTTGGTGATTGCAGTCAGCTATTGTCGACTTAACTTTGATGCATGTTTATCGTTACCACCTTGGAAATGATGTTTGGTGGATTGTTTATGATCGTCTCCAATAAAAAATCAGTAACAGCAACTCGCGTTTTCAATTAACAAAATTTTAATAAGACGGCTGGCCGTTTATGTTGAGCGAAATGGTTAACGATTATGAAGTCGGAATTTATTCCGCGGTATTAAGGCTTTCGGGGGGAAGGTGCATCATTCCTGCGATAGGATGCAATTCTTTTTTTCCGTTCATCATCAAATTACTTCCGAACGATGCAAAAGCAATTTGATATTTTTTCTTTATCAGTTTAGCTATTGCTGCTTTCGCCACTTTGATTTCCAACCTAATAATTGATGTTTTATATGGCAACCAAAATAGGACGTTTACTCTTTTGATATCACATCTGGACGGCTGTCTTCGTGTTTTTGGGGTTGGAAGTTCAAATTTTTTTATCCTAAAATTCACAAACGAAAACGCTTCCAGAACCAGCTAGGAGCCGTCTTGAACATAATTCTCAACCTATTCTCATTCCAAAGTTTTTTGCAATTGGAGCAGCAGTTGTAACGCTTATTCACAATTCTTTTCCTGATGCGGTTTTTATTTGCTGAACAGAACGACTTAGGTTTTGTTTAAGATGAAAACCAGATCAATTTTGTGTATTAGTTTGATGAAACTGTTGTTCAAATAACATAAATGTTAAATTTGTAGCGCCTGATTAATGTTTCAACAATTCCCTCGATAACTTCTTTAATATTTTGGTACATTACCCGCAGTAGATAAATCCACGCCGAAGCATAAATGAAAAAAATACTTATTACCGGAATCGGAGGCCAGGATGGTAGCTTGCTGGCTGAATTACTTCTACAAGAAGGCCATGAGGTTTATGGAATAATAAAAAGAGAGGCTTTAGAGAATCCGAATCAGAAGCTGCGAAATCTCTTGCCGATTCTTAATCGGATTGAGTTAATGCCCGTGTCCGTTACGGATTCAATGGCCGTTTATAAGGCGATAAAAAAGATTCAACCGGACGAAATCTATCATTTGGCTGCGAGTAGCTTTGTAAGCTATGAGCTTGAAGATGAGATTGCAATTATGAATGCAAACTTCAACTCCACTTACTATCTTTTATCCTCCATTTATGAGATTAATAAAAATTGTAAGTTTTTTCTCGCCGGCTCCAGTGAAATGTTCGGAGAGCCATGGGAATCTCCACAGAATGAAAACAGCAAATTCAACCCCAAATCCATTTATGGAATCTCCAAGATCTCAAGTTATTACTTGCTAAAAAACTACCGAGATAAAAAGGGATTATTTACCTGTACGGGGATAATGTACAACCATGAATCTGATCGAAGAAAATCGGAATTTGTTACCAAAAAGATTATTGAGACTGCCGTTCAGATTAAGCGCGGCAAAGCCACTGAGCTGGTTCTTGGAAACACCGATGCTTTACGGGATTGGGGCTACGCTCCAGATTATGTCAAAGCCATGTATTTGATTATGTCCCAACCCGTTTCAGACGACTATATCATGGCCACCGGAAAATTACATTCTGTAAGGGAATTTGCAGAGACAGTTTTTAAAATCCTGGATTTAGATCTAGATAAGTATTTAAGGGTTAACACAAAATATTTCAGAGCGTCTGAACATAAGCCGTTATGTGGAGATGCTTCAAAACTTCGAAGTTTAGGGTGGGTTCCCACTAAATCATTAAAAGAAATAATTGAGTTAATGATACAAGGCGAATTGACATTTCAATCACAAAAATAACGGCTGCCCCAAATTTGTGCGCTTATTAAAGCCCGGTGCAGCCAACGCAAGCATAGTAGCCGAGCATTTCCTGCTCCCTTCAGCACCCACCTTGCTAACGTATTTGTCACTGGGAATTACTGGCTCCCGTCCCACAGTTAACCATTGTATTCCTTATTTTATTCCCTTTAGCGGTGAACTCTTTGTGGCGGTGTGACGACGGTACATCGTAAAAGCTTAAAGTAAGTGACACCAGCCCAGGTGATGAACTAAATGTCGAATAGTATGTTGCAAAAGTTAAGATCTGCTTTCGCCATTGTTTCGTAAGTAACAGATATATGCTTGCCTTTAATTTAAGCTTGCTAGAGACATAAGTCGTAACGTATCTTCACAGTGGAAATCAGTCGACATGCAAAAGTCAAATGAATTTGAACACCCCATCTTAGATCTGATAAAGAACAGACGAAGTTCCCGGGCGTTTTCCAGGCAGCCTATTGCGCCAGGAAAAATTAATTCCTTGTTCGAAGCAACCCGATGGGCGCCTTCCAGCACCAATGAGCAGCCATGGTTATACATTTACGCAACTCAGGATCAGCCGGAGCTATGGAATACACTTTTTAACTGTCTGAATGAAAGCAATAAGATCTGGGCAAAAGACGCTCCTCTACTTATTTTGAGCCTGGCGCGTAAAAATTTTTCAAGGTATAGCGGGGCAAATGCTCATGCCATGTATGACTTAGGTGGGGCGAATTCATTCCTTACCCTGCAGGCTGTAGAATTAGGATTACAAGTTCGTCAAATGGCTGGCTTTAATTATCAAAAAACGATTGAGGATATTCATATTCCGGTAGAATCATATGAAGTAGGAGTATTCATTGCGGTCGGATATTCCGGCGATCCACAGGCACTTCCTGAAAATCTTAAACTTCGTGAACTTGCTCCCCGGGAGCGTTTTCTACAACAGGAGTTTGTGATGAATAAAACGTTTGGATGATCGAAATGTATTATCTGGTAAGAACCAATGAGTCGGTAATTTAAGGCTCTCAGTTGAAGTCAAGCCGTTCGGTTGAAAGTGAAGTAAGAATTAAAGTGTAGGAAATGCATTTAAGGAATGTCAAACAATGATACTCTGCAAGTCATTGATATTTTCGCTGTTGCTTTTTATACCCTGTGTCGCATGGTGTCAAACGGTTACATTAGAAGGTGTAATTCATAGCGAAACAGGAGAGAGATTGCCACAAGCTCATTTTTTAATAGTTCCTGATTCTATTCGCGGAATTTCAAATGTATCCGGAGAATTCAATGTAAAAGTGAGTAAAGGGGAGAAAGTACTCCAGGTTTCTTATGTGGGCTATGGGATTTTATCAAGAAAAATTCTTGTAAAAAGAGATACGGTGCTTTCAATTAATTTAAGACCAAAAGCAAATCAGCTAGAAGAAGTTGTTATTTCCAGCACCCGAAACATTCAGGAAGAAATTTTTGACTCAAATCAAACGAGCAAACACGTGCTCACTCAAAGTGACATTAATTCAATTCCAGTTTTGGGAGGTGAAGCAGACGTCATTAAAACATTGCAGCTTTTGCCTGGCACCGTCCGCGGCGTTGAAGGAAGCTCTGATCTTTTTGTTCGCGGTGGAGCAGCGGACCAAAATCTTGTGCTGCTTGACGATGCCCCGATTTATAACACCAGTCATTTGTTTGGATTCCTATCCGTATTTAATGCAGATGTCTTAGATCAGGTCGAAGCAATAAACGGCGGATTCCCCGCTGAATACGGGGGAAGATTATCCTCTATTCTAAACGTTAGCACAAAAGCTGAGATTCCTGATAAGACTAAGATATCCGGCGACATCGGACTTATTGCCTCACGAATTTATGTTGAGCAGCCGATTGTAAAAGACAAAGCAAGCTTCTGGGTGGCGGGACGCCGGACTTATATCGACCAGGTTATCCGAGCAACGGGAGAAGAACTACCGTACTTTTTTTACGACTTCAACGCAAAATTAATTTTGCGGCCTACCGCGAAAGACGAAGTTCAATTGAGTCATTATAGCGGTGAAGATCTTCTTGATCTTTTCCGCGATCAGAACAATGATGGCAATGGTTTTTTGACAACCTATGCTTCCGGAAATAGCAGTCAATCCTTACGATGGAACAGGGTTTTTAAAAATGGTTGGCATGGCCGCCTCGCAGTCATGCGTACAAAATATCACTACCACATTCGAAATGCCTTTGAAGAAAATGAGTTGATTGCCGTTTCAGATATTGAGGACTATGGTGGACGACTCTTTATTCAAAACGATTCTGTTGGCAAAAATGGATCTTTTAAAACCGGGGTAGATTGGACTATGCATACCGTGAGCCCGAATGTTATCAATACTACTGGCTCAATCACGGAGTTAGTAAAGAGCAGTTCTACAACCGGCCGGGTTGCCAATGAATTCGCTTATCATGTTCAGTATGAGTGGTCACCATTAAAAAACCTGCGAGTCAATGCCGGCCTGCGCACATCAATGGTGATGGTCACGAACAAAAATTATTTATTTCCTGAACCTCGTCTTTCTTTAAGATATACATTGAATGACAATGAAGCTCTAAAATTCAGTTATTCGCGCATGGTGCAGTATATGCACCGCATCTCTAATTCTGCTGTTTCTTCTCCGACGGATATTTGGTATCCTGTTACAGATAGCATTCAGCCCCAAACATCTCATCAAATCGCACTTGCCTGGCAGCGTGGTTTGCTCGATCAACAGGTGTTCCTCAGCGTGGAAGGTTATTATAAAACCATGCATCAATTGATCGGCTACGAGGAAGGCACCAATCTTTTCCTGAATACAGATTTTGAATCAAAGCTTATCCAGGGAAGTGGTAAAGCTTATGGTATGGAAGTGCTGCTAAGAAAAAACGCAGGAAAACTCACGGGCTGGTTGAGTTATACACTTTCATGGTCTTACAGGCAATACGACGAAATCAACGGGGGCAACTGGTTCCCAGCGCGCTATGACCGCAGACATAACGGAGCAGTTGTTGCACAATATGCGTTCAACAGCCGGTGGGCGGTTTCCATGGTCTGGGAATTTATTTCAGGATCACGTTTTACTCCCGTGACCGGGCAATATGTAATTTTTGCGCCTACCCTCACCGGGGTGGATCTAGTACCGATATATTCCGGAATTAATCAGGTAAAGCTGGCATCATCTCATCGGTTAGATGTTGGGTTAAAGTTTAAAAGTAAGCCGGACAGGAAATTCAGATGGCAATGGTTTGCAGGCGTATATAATGTGTACAATCGCGCCAACCCGATCGGGATTACAATAGAACAAGATGAAGTTGATGGATCACTCCGTTATTCGCAACCCGGATTATTTGGATTGATTCCTTTTGTGAGCTATGGTTTTAAATTTTGATGTATGAATAAATTTTTTTTAAAAAACGGAATAAGCAGCTGGAGCAAATATTTATTTTTTCTTTCTTGGCTTGTAGTTTCCAGCTGCTTACCAGATCCCCTTTCTGTAGACGGTATCCCCGTTGTTAAACCGCAGATCGTAGTTTCTACTCAAATTATTCCGGATCAATCCTTGGTGGTATTGCTGACAAAAAGTTTTGGCGCACTGGAGGCAAGCGGTGACAGTGACCCTGAAGAATTATTAAATCAAATTGCTATAAACGATGCCACTGTTACCATTACCGGCCCTGTCGGTACCTATGAACTCCAGTTCCTTGATCATGGGGTATACGGAGGTCTTGTTATTCCTTTTGTTGATGGTGAAGAATATGCCTTGCATGTCGTCAGTGAATCGTTGGGTGAGATTACTGCAGTAACCACAGTAAAACCTTTTGTGCCTTTTGATGATATAAAGGCGGAGCTATTTTTTAATGGTTACGACGATACTTTAGCACAGATTACTTATCGCTTGTCAGATCCGGTTGAGGAAAATTGGTATATGCTGAACGTCCAGGAGGTCGAACGCGAAGACTTAATAGAAAATCTGATAAATCCCAGATCGTTTACACGCCTTCTCGAGGATCGTAATTTTATGAGCACTCAATATGCAGAGACATTTCGGGTGTTCCCAAGAGATTTTATACCTGGCGATACCATCGCTGTTTCCATTTCAAATATTAGCAAGGACTATTATGATTTTATGCAACTCAGGATGGAGAACAGATTTAGTTACGTCGAGTATTTAAGTGAGCCAATAAATTATTCCTCCAATGTAAATGGAGGTAAAGGATTCTTTAACCTCTATATACCGGATGTCAGATTTTTTGTATTGGACTATTAGTTATCTTACAAGAGGATTGATATTTCGTTCCATTAAATATGAGACTCTTAATTAGCACTTCAATTATAATTTTTTTCCTTACAACGATTTTCATTTCACGTATTTATGCTCAGGTATTTCCCGCTGACTTCGCGCAACAACTTGTCGCAAATGGAATTGCTAACCCTACGGCGATGGCTTTCGCTCCCGACGGGCGTATTTTTGTTGCCGAGCAAGCAGGTAAACTTCGGGTGGTTAAGAATAACGTATTACTTCCCACATCTTTTGTTCAATTAACCGTGAGCTCGGTCGGAGAACGGGGTCTTATCGGAATAGCGCTCGATCCGGCTTTTACAACGAATCATTACATATACTTATATTATAGCGTACCTGGTACACCGGTTCACAATCGTATCAGCAGGTTTACAGCCAATGGAGACGTGGCTCAAGTGGGAAGTGAATCAATTGTGCTGGAGCTTGATCCGCTTAGCACAGCCACTAATCATAATGGCGGCGCCATGCAATTTGGAAAAGATGGAAAGCTGTATGTAGCTATTGGAGAAAACGCAACCGCAGCGAATGCACAAAACTTAAATACCTATCATGGTAAATTGTTGCGCATCAACAAAGACGGAAGCGTTCCGCAAGGGAATCCCTTTCCCACTGGGAGTGAACAGCAGAAACGTGTTTGGGCGTATGGTCTTAGGAACCCCTACACTTTTTCTGTTCACCCCGAATCGGGAAGAATTTTAGTCAATGATGTAGGTCAAAGCTTGTGGGAAGAAATTAATGATGCGACTATTGGCGGAAAAAATTTCGGATGGCCAACGACAGAAGGAAATTTTAGCCAAACCACCTATCCGAATTTTACAAACCCGGTGTATGCTTATCCGCAAGGGGCCGGAGATGGAAAAGGTTGCGCCATAACAGGAGGAACATTTTTCTATCCAGAAGCAACAAATTATCCATCAACCTATTTGGGCCGATATTTCTTTCACGATCTTTGTAATAGCTGGATAAACAACTTAGATCTTACCGGAAGCTTGGCCGTGCGCTCTTCCTTTGCGACAGGTATTCAAGGTGCAAGCCTCGCCCTAACGGTTGGTACGGACGGGAATTTGTATTACCTCAGTAGAAATGCCCAAGCGCTCTATAGAATCATTTACATTAAAACGACTACTCCGTATATAACGAATCATCCTGTAAGTTCAAGTGTAGCCGAAGGACAACCTGTAAGTTTTAGTGTTACCGCCCTAGGCACCACGCCTTTTACATATCGGTGGCAAAAGGATGGAGTAGATATGGCAGGGGCAACGAATTCAACTTTTTCAATTCCCAACACACAACCAAATGACGGTGGTCAATACCGTGTAATTGTATCGAACACGGCTGGCACTGCAGCAAGTAATGTGGCGATTCTTTCAGTCGCTCAAAATAAATTGCCAATCGCTGAAATTATTACTCCGGCCGTAGGGTCAACCTACATTGCAGGGACGACAATCGAATTTTCCGGAAATGGAATCGACCCAGAAGACGGACCTTTACCCCCTTCCGCTTTCAGCTGGCAAATTAACTTTCACCATGATACTCATAAACATGATCAACCCGCTATCACCGGTGTTTCGAGTGGAGTCTTTCTTATCCCGGATGAAGGAGAAACATCGGACGATGTTTATTACCGGATCATTCTCACGGTCGTTGATTCCAATGGACTAATTGCCAAAGATTCCATTGACGTTCACCCGAAAAAATCGATTTTAAGTTTTATAACCGATCCGCCGGGATTGCAAATCACGATAGATGGCCAACCTTTTGTAACGCCCGTTGAAGTAACAAGTGTCGAGGGGATATTGCGTACCATTGGAGTGATCTCGCCGCAATTTACTGGTAACATATCCCATGAATTTGAATCGTGGTCGAACGGCGGAGCGTTAACTCAAACGCTTATCACACCTACTCAAGATCTGCAATTGACAGCAACCTTCTTGACTATTGTGGGAATAGCAGAAAGTCTTGGACCAGAACAAGATGTTATGTTTTACCCTAATCCAGTACAGCAAGGTTTTATAACGATTACTATTTTTTCCAAACAAAATCAAGATGTAGCTGTTCGGCTCTCCGACTTGCTTTCGCGCGATGTTGCCACACTGGAGCAAAACGTTCAACCTGGTAAACACCAGATTCCTTTTTACTTTGGAAAAGCACAACCTGGAATTTATTATGTGATAGTGAAACTAAGGGAAGGAACCGTGGTGAAAAAACTTGCAATTATTGATTAATCGATAATCTATCGCGTAAGATCAGTAATTAGTTCGCGTTGGTTGGGAAAATCTTTTAACAAGGTTTTTCGGTCTGCTAGTTCGAAATCATTAAAGTCGAAACCGGGTGCTACCGTGCAAGTCGATAACACGTAAGTATTAGGCAAACTTACCTTAGCGCCAAACCAGCAATTTGCTGGTATCGTCACCTGCAATGATTGCCCATCTTCTAAATCATTACCTAATTTCAATACTTCAACACCACCGGGCGTCAATACATAGATAAGCAAAACACCACCACAATGGAAATGCCACAGCTCATCCGATTTGATGCGGTGAAATAACGACTTGTCTTCTGACCGTAAAAGAAAATAAATGGCTGTAGAAAAATTTCGGGTGCCACCAAATCGGGAAGGTAGCCCAGCCTTCTCAATACTTTCATTTGAGCGATACGTTTCTTTAAAGAATCCACCTTCCGGATGAGGTAAAAGTTGAAGTTGATTGATCCAAAATTCAGCGGAGCGCATAATAGATTATAATGATACGAGTGCTAAATTATTAATCATTGTGAAGTTATGGCGTAACTCAATATTTCAATACGGCAGAAAGACCGAAAAACTTGGTCCGATTACTAAGGAAAAAGAAATAGTTGTACACGTGCTCTTCAAATGTCTACTTTGCACCCTTAAAATTGACTCCGTAGCTCAGCTGGTAGAGCAATTGACTCTTAATCAATGGGTCGAGAGTTCGAATCTCTCCGGGGTCACAATGGGGTGTTAGCTCAGCTGGTTTAGAGCACTACCTTGACAGGGTAGGGGTCACTGGTTCGAACCCAGTACATCCCACACCTAGATGAAATAAGATAGAGCCTTCGTTACACCATGACGAAGGCTTATTTATGATCGGCTAATTCTTTAGAAGAATACGGCATCTACGATTCATAATCATTCCCAGTTTTGCCTATCAGAACCTTTGAATGGTTAACATGGTACTGGTTAAGTTTGTTGCTTGCCTTTGCGGCTCCTATCTTTGCACAATGCGTATCCCGTTCAAATTATTTGTTCTCTTGTTCTCTTTTGTAATCCCTGCCTCCGCGCAGTACATTCCAAAATTTGATGTGCAGGGCCATCGCGGAGCACGAGGATTGATGCCGGAAAATTCAATTCCTGCATTTTTACTGGCGATTGATATGGGTGTTACAACGATTGAGTTGGATGTAGTCATAACAAAAGATAAAAAAGTAGTTGTTTCGCACGAACCTTGGATGTCTGCGGCCATATGTTTGAATCCGGAAGGGCAGGCCTTTAATGAGAAGGAACAAAAGAAGTATAACATTTACCAGTTTACATATGACGAGGTAAAGCAATTCGATTGTGGCTCAAAGGGTAATGCCACATTTCCTCAGCAACAAAAAGTTCAGGCTTATAAACCGCTCCTTAGCGATGTTATTGTTGCTGTTGAAACGCACATTAAAAGTTATGCATCCTATGAAATCGATTATAATATTGAAATTAAAAGCACACCGGCAGGGGATAAGAAACTTCATCCTTCGATTGAGGAATATTCTGACCTGGTCTATAATCTTGTTGATCAGTATATTCCTCTCGAGCGGCTCGTTATTCAATCGTTTGATTTTAGAGTTTTAAAATATTGGCACCAGAAGTATCCTCACATACGACTGGCTGCGCTGGTAGAAAACACAAAGTCAATTGATACCAATCTTGATGCGCTGGGATTTAAACCCTCCATCTACAGTCCCTATTTTAAACTTCTCTCTAAGGATAAAGTAACTTATCTCCGGCAACAAAAAATCAGAGTTATTCCCTGGACAGTGAATGAAGTTTCCGACATGCTTTCTCTTAAGGGTATGGGTGTGGATGGATTTATTACCGATTACCCTGATCGTGCAGGTAAATATAAAATGACGCTGAATATTCAACGAAATTGAACGGCGACCGAATTTGGATTTTTAAAAACTCTCACATTACCAGCAACCGGTTTTCTTTAGTATCATTGCAAAATTTTTTGCCATGAAAAAATACGACGTATACGGAATCGGTAATGCAATTGTGGATATTGTTACCGAGGTAGATCATGATTTCTTCATTAAGAATAATGTTGAAAAAGGGGTCATGACTTTGGTGGATGAAAAACGTCAGCAAGAGTTGATGAAGGCTATTGACATGAAGAAGAGTAAAATGACAGGAGGAGGGTCCGCCGCAAATACAGTAGTTGCTATTAACCAGCTTGGAGGAAAAAGTTTCTATTCTTTATTGGTGGCGCAGGATGATTTTGGGAAATTTTTCCTGGAAGATCTCAATCTGCATGATGTGGATACAAACTTAAGATTAAAAGATTGTCCTCCCGGGCACACAGGTCGCTGCCTCGTAATGACCTCACCGGATGCACATCGCACATTGAATACGTTTCTTGGTGTAAGTTCATTTTTATCTACTGAGCAAGTTGATGAAGAAGCCATTAAGGATTCCTCCTTTGTGTATCTCGAGGGTTATTTAGTAGCCAGTCCAAAAGGCCTTGAAGCAATGAAAGCGGCTAAACGTATCGCAGAAAAGAATAAAATAGCGGTTGCTCTTACGTTCTCGGATCCCAGCATGGTAAAATATTTTCCGAAGCAAATGGAAGAAATTGTTGGAGCGAGTGTCGATTTGCTTTTTTGCAATGATGAGGAAGCCATGACTTTCACAGGAACATCAACCATAGCAGAAGCTCGTGAAAAGCTCAAACAAGTTGCTAAAAAGTTTGTCATTACGCTGGGAGCAAATGGTGCGCTTATTTTTGATGGTGAGACCTTTATCAATATTGAGCCCTATAAGGTAGAAGCAATTGATACAAATGGGGCTGGTGATATGTTTTCAGGTGCTTTTTTGTACGGAATAACGCATGGCCACAGTTACGCCGAGGCAGGCAAACTTGCCTCGTTGGCTTCCTCAAAGGTTGTTAAGCAATTTGGACCGCGCCTGGAAACCAAGCAATTAAAGAAGGTATTGGAGGAACTGGTCCAACTATAATTGCGCGGAAATCGATAGAGAGTCAGAAAATCAAAACCTTGGGTTGTAAATGCAAAAAATCCTAGGCATCTTTGCAGCCCTTTTTAATTTTTTGAAAGGTTAACAAATACAACGCGATGAAACGTACATTTCAGCCTTCCCGCACAAAAAGAAAGAATAAACACGGTTTCCGTGAAAGAATGGCCACTGCCAACGGTCGCAGGGTTCTTGCGAATCGGAGAAAAAACGGACGTAAGAAACTTACTGTGTCCAGCGAGAAAACAGTCAAGCATAAATAATTTCCTCAGGTTTGCTCGACCCCTGGTGAGATTCATTAATTTCAATCATGGGGAAATTCACATTCCAAAAGGCGGAAAGGCTTTCAAGGGAAAAATTAATAAAGGAACTCTTCGAAAAGGGTTCCTCTTTTTATTTATTTCCTTTTAAGGTATTTGTTATGATAAATCCCGACCAAGAGGTCCCTTTTCACCAGATTCTTATCTCAGTTTCAAAAAGGAACTTCAAAAGAGCAGTCGATAGAAATCTTATTAAACGCCGGATTCGCGAAGCTTACCGCTTGAATAAGGCTCAACTATCTGATCAAAACAGATTGATGATTGCGTATATTTATAGTGTCAAAGAAATCTTGCCGTCTGCGCAAATTCACGAAAGACTTATAAAGACGTTCAAACGTTTTGATTATGCGGAGAAGAATTAAATGGATCGTGCTGATATTGGTTTTTTCTGCTATCGGAATCGCGTTTCGAAAGCCCGCAGAAAAATACTTCGACATTGCTAAAAGCCTTGACATTTTTGCGACGCTATTTAAAGAAGTGAACGCATACTACGTTGACGAAGTCGATCCTAAAAAACTTATTGGCAGTGGAATTGAAGGCATGCTTGAATCGCTGGATCCATATGCTGATTATATCCCCGAAGATGAACTGGAATCATTTCAGATAACGACAACCGGTCAGTACGGAGGCATTGGCGCTCTGATAGGAGTAGTAAATAATAGAACAATCGTCACTCACCCTTACAAAAATTTCCCAGCCTTTAAAGCTGGTTTGAAAGTTGGCGATGAAATAATTGCCGTTAACGGTAAAAGTGTGCAAGGTAAAACTCCGGGTGAAATCAGCGCCCTGCTCAAAGGTCAGCCAAAAACAGAAATTGAATTGAAGGTAAAGCGTTATGGAAAAAGGGAAGCGATCAATTTTAAAATAGTACGAGAAAAAATAAGTTTAGCCAATCTCTCCTTTTCCGGACTTGTTGAGCCTGAAATTGGTTATATCCGGCTTGACGATTTTACGCCTGGCGCTTCACAGGAAGTCTCAGAGGCTGTCGTAAGGTTAAAAAATAACGGAGCTTCAAAAATCATCCTTGATCTACGCAATAATCCGGGCGGACTACTGAATGAAGCTGTGAATATTGTCGGTTTGTTTATACCGAAAAGCCTCGATGTCGTTTCAACAAAAGGTAAAGTTCAAGAGTGGAATAAAACCTATAAGACATTGAATCAGGCTATCGATATCAATATCCCGATAGTTGTTCTGGTAGGTGATGGAAGCGCTTCTGCGTCCGAAATAGTAGCGGGTGCGTTGCAAGATTACGATCGCGCATTGCTTGTGGGAGGAAGAACCTTTGGTAAAGGCCTTGTTCAGACGACAAGACCATTAGCCTATAATACACAATTGAAGATCACCACGGCAAAATATTATATCCCAAGTGGTCGATGCATTCAGGCTATGGACTACGCACATCGTAAAGTGGATGGTTCTGTTGAACGAATCGCAGACTCGTTAAAGTTAGAATATAAGACTAAGAATGGACGAAAAGTCTTTGATGGCGGAGGATTGGATCCGGATGTAATGGTAGAAGATGAGTATGCGGGCACCCTTACTTCTGCTTTAATTCGCTCTGGATTAATATTCGAATTCTCATCCAAATATTGTGGTGAGCATCCGCAAATGCCGGACTTTAAATCATTTCAACTTAGCAACGAAGATTTCGCGCGGTTTTTAACCTTCATAAAAGAGCAAAAGTTTTCATATGAAACTTCCTCAGAGGAGACCCTCACTAAACTTTTTGAGGCGGCAAAAAAAGAGCCTTACTATAAAGATTTAGAAGCTCCGTTGAATAATTTAAAAAATAAGGTGCAGTCAAGCAAAACCTCAGATCTAACGGATTACCGGACTGAAATTGTTGAAATTTTGGAAGAGCAAATTGCATTTCATTACGGTTTGCATGAAACGCAAGCCGAGGTCTCATTGCATCAGGATAACGCTATTCTCGAGGCACGCAGACTGCTGCGAGATACGTTAAATTACAGCAAACTGCTCTCCGGGCAATGATGGAATGGCTATACTTTTAAGCTTTGAGACTTCAACAACAGTTTGTTCGGCAGCTTTACATGATGAAGGAAAATTAATCGCTTCAGCGGAGGTTCATCTCGAGTACTCGCATGCTTCTAAGCTTGCCAAATTAATTGATGAGGTCGGCACACTTGCTAATGTAAAAACTCAACAAATAAAAGCTGTCGCAATTTCTTCTGGCCCCGGTTCTTATACAGGCTTGCGTATCGGGACGTCTCTTGCGAAAGGTCTTTGTTATGCACTAAACGTTCCCCTGGTTGCCATTAACACATTGGACTTGCTAGCTTATAAAGTAAAGAACTTTACTATAGCGAACTCATTTTTTTGTCCGATGATCGATGCCAGAAGAATGGAAGTTTATTGCCAGGTGTTCGACTTTGATTTAGAAAACATGGAACCTATTGCGGCGAAGATTATTGATGAGGAAAGTTTTGCAGCTTATTTAACGATTAAGCCAGTGATTTTTTTTGGAAACGGTGCTGAGAAATGCAAAACAGTTATAGATCATCCTAATGCAAAATTTTTGGTTGGGGTTACTCCGTCAGCTGTAGAACTCGGTGAAATTGCCTTCGCGATGTATCAGAAGGGTCAGACTGAAGATTTAATTCATTTTACGCCTCTCTATTTGAAAGAGTTCTTACTAAAAAAGCCTGTGCCCGATCTGAACGAAACCAAGTGATTTTTTTGTTTAAAAGCTTATGAAAGAGGATTTACAAATTATAAATAAAGTTGCTGCCAGTTCCCTTATTACCATCAATCTCGAAGAGTATTTTGAACCGGGCGACCGAATCCTTCTGGATATTAAGGATCAACTTTATGAAGGACTTTTGTTGCGTGAAAAAGATTTTAGAATCTTCTTAAAAAATCACGATTGGACTCAATATGAAAATAAATTTGTTGCGATAACTTGTTCAACAGAAGCTATTGTGCCGACCTGGGCCTACATGTTGATTGGTATTGAACTTCAGGGATTTGCGAAGCGCTTGGTTTTCGGATCCCTACAAGATTTAGAAATTGAGATTTTCCGCAACGCTCTTTCAAAAATTTGTTGGTCTGATTTTACGGATGCAAAAGTCGTAATAAAAGGTTGCAGTAAAGTTGATGTTCCCATTGCTATTTATGTCGAAGTTGTCAGCAACCTAAAACCGTACGCAAAAAGTTTAATGTTTGGCGAGCCGTGCAGTACGGTTCCACTTTTTAAAAAGTCTAAAAGGGAAATGTAATTTCATATTTTCCGGATGTTTTTTACTTCAGATGTGTTGGATCAGATGTATTGGATGTAACGCGAAAGTATTCTTCAATTCTCTCGCGAATTTTTTGTCAGTTTTTAGCTGAATAAAATTCTAAGAAAAGTTTTTAAAAAGATATTGGGAAGTGAACTCAATTCAATTACCTTTGCACTCCCAAAATGGAAAAATTGGTTTAAACCAGTAGGGTTTAAAAGTTTAAATAAGACGTAGAAATTTAGATTTTAAGAATTTGAATTTCAGGGACATTAAAGCCCACATGTAGCATTTGAGTCGAGGGACTAAATGTTAAACACGTTCATTGAATGGATGGAAATTGATAGCGGACCCGCGGAACTTAGCCTGC
>CAZAHL010000139.1:0-17787 GCA_964484845.1 uncultured Chryseolinea sp.
GAATTCGCTTATATAAACAAAGATTTGCAAAATGAAGTTAAACTGGTATCCATACAGGCATCATGTCCCAACATAAGTTGGGATAATCCTAAAGAGATTTTTGATTTCAATTTTTTGATTGAAAAAGGAGGAAAGGTTAACGGAAATATGGTGTTGGATATCAATACACAGGCATATATACTTGACTATGAGTTGGACTCCTTAAATCTTAGCCTCTTTTATCCTTATGTGAAGGACTACATGAAAGCAGGAAGTTTTTCGGGATTATTTTCAACACAGCAGCGTCTCTATGGTAATTTCAATCGGCCCGAAGCCATTGCCGCCAGCGGCCAATTGGTGTTGAATGATTTTTTGCTGACAAACACAGACCACGCAAATTTGCTTAAAATTAAAGAGGTCAAAGCCGTCATAGATACTTTAAATGTTGCCCGTGAATTGTACCACGTGCGATATATCAGTTTTCTGGGGCCAGCTTTGAACTTTGATTTATTTGAAGAAGGAAATAATTTTTCTAAACTTTTGAATGAAGTAGCGACCGATTCCAGCGGCGTATCTTCTGATTCTATTTCCAGAGCTGTTGCATAC
The DNA here is from genome assembly GCA_964484845.1 of uncultured Chryseolinea sp. Classification (GTDB taxonomy): domain Bacteria; phylum Bacteroidota; class Bacteroidia; order Cytophagales; family Cyclobacteriaceae; genus Chryseolinea. The sequence goes on from CAZAHL010000139.1 coordinate 586, forward strand.
GGAAATATTTTTGGTCTTATGGCGACTTACATCCGGCAACTTTCGGAGAACTATTCTATCAGTAATTACAAAGCAGACAGTGTGGTATTACGGGAGGGCACATTGGTGTTGAATGATTATACGCTGCATAGCAGATTCAACTATGCGTTAGAAAATTTAATGGTAAAGGCGGAGCGGGTTAACTCGAATGATAAAAACATAACCTTCATAGCATCCGCCGTTCTAAATACATCCGGACATATGGAGGGCAGCATATCAGTAAATCCAAATGGATTTCGCGATATGGATATTGAATACTCGATCACTGGGCTAAATATTACGGACTTCAATCCCTATTCTGATTTTTGGGTCGCACATCCTTTTACTACAGGCACCTGTAATTATCGGAGTAAAACTTCCATTCAAAATCGTTTTCTAAAAAGTACGCATAATCTTGAGATGGTTAATATTGCTGTCGGAAAAAAACAAAAGAATAGCACAGCATTTAATCTTCCAATCCGTTTCGCAGTGGCTTTATTACGAGATGTGAATGGGAATATAAATATTGAATTACCGATAGAAGGAGATCTTGACAATCCAGAGTATAAACTTCGAAAAGTTATCTGGCAGGTATTTAAAAACCTGATTAATAAAGCTGTTGCTGCACCTGGAAAGCTTCTTGCGAAAAAATCAGGTGTCGATGAAAACGATATCCAGGGAATTGTTTGGAAGCCGCTGCAGGTCGAAATAGAAAGTGAACAACAGAAATCACTAGATGCCACACTAAAATTATTATCCACGACACCCGAAGTTATTGTTGAAGTGGTCAATATTTACAACATGCCTAAAGAAGAAGATGAACTTGCTCTTCTGGAAAGTAAAAAATTGTTTTTATTCGAGCAGAAGAAAATTTCTGCTATCCACCTTATGACCAAAGAAGATGAATTGCTTGTCCAGCATGTAATGCCCAAGGATTCAACTTTTAATCAATTCTTAGACAAAACGTTGAACTTAACCGATCCATTGATTTCAGTTTATGACAAAGCCAAAAAAATAATCGGACACGAACAGCTCAGTTTAAAAACGCAGGAAATCTTAACGCTCCGAAACAAAAGAATTATAAATTATCTGATTGAAAAAGGTATTGATTCCGCTCGTATCAAGGTGTCAGAAAGTAAAGCATCCGTAACAATTCCATACGGTGAGCTTTCTAAAAATAACTTGGAATTCAAATTGCAGGAAAAATTATAGATGATTCCTAAGAGGATCAAAATGGAAAAAAAGGACCCTGGCTCAAGATTTAGAATTCCTTGATTTCGCGGCTAATTTTGTTTAGCATTAGCCGGGTACTTTTTTCTCATAAACTATTTTTTCATGATCTCGAAATCGAGTTCAAGGAAATCTTTTACATTGTTTACCCAATATGTTTTAACAAAAGCGTCGTGTGACGGATCTTTTTGGTAAGCTTCGTAAGCCTGTGACGATTCAAATTCCATTGATAAGCCATAGTCAAAATCATTTTTACTGCTGACCTGAACCAGACACTCAAAACGATTTACGCCCGCTATAGAAGACAATTTTCTTGCTGCATCCAGAAATACTTTTTCTTCAGCGGAGCCCTTGGGATGTTTTAGTTTAAAAACTACGGAATGACGAACCTTGAATGTGCCCATGGAATTAGTCGATTTGATTTGTTTACACCTTTTTGAAAAATGAAAAAGCATAGCCTTTCATTTTTGACATTACAACTTTGACAAAGTATGGCAATTATCATATTATATCATAATAGATAGCAGCGATGAATGATCTTCATTGGCAATATTTGAACCATAATTTAAATACATAAATTTACGAAGACGATTCTGGTACGTGCTAATTTTTTCCACACTGTGACTTAGCCTGCGCAACACCGACAACGGCGTGGGTTGGCGGCGATTGTGAGATCTTTTCGGTGTAAATAAAACCAACATCGGCGAACGTTTGAGAAATTTTGAGTACGCTTGCTAACTTAGTTTACCAAAATCTCTCTATTTTCAGTTTTAATTTGTGCGATAAAAAGACCACACCTTATGAATAATACAAATGATGATGCCGTTTACGGAAGGAGAAAATTTTTATCTTCTGTTACCAGTCTTGTCGGAACTTCGGTAGTACTGACATTGCCCAGCGTAGGTCTCGCAGAAAATTTGGCGCAGAAGCTTACTGTAAAGCAAGTGCTTGATATCATACTGAAGGAAATTCCCGGTGCGCCATTTGCCACAACAGTCGATCAGTTAAGATCTGGTAGTATGGATCAGGAGGTAACGGGTGTCGTCACCACGATGTTTCCTACGATTGAAGTAATTGAGAAGACTGCTAAGGCTGGCGCGAATTTGATTATCGCTCACGAAACCCCTTTTTATAATAATCAGGACGAAACTGAGTGGCTACAGGCAGATGACGTTTACCGTTACAAAATAGAGTTATTGATTAAACATAAGATTGCGATCTGGCGATTTCATGATTACTGGCATGCGCATAAGCCAGATGGAATCATTATGGGCAACTTGATAAAGTTGGGATGGGAAAAACATTATGATATCAACACCCCAAGGCTACTCACCTTACCCAAGCCAATGTCTTTGAAATCAATAGCTTTACTTGCCAAAGAACGATTGGGTATTTCCACAGTACGTGTTGTTGGCAACCTAAATCAGAATTGCAGTACGATCTATTTGGCTTTTGGTTATATGGATAGTAAAAGGCAGATCGCTGCCATTCAGGAATTCAAACCCGATCTGATCCTTAGTGGTGAAACCAGGGAATGGGAAACCGTAGAACGGGTGCGAGATGGCTTACTGATTGGACAAAAAACTTCCTTGCTGGTGCTAAGTCATGCCGTAAGCGAAGAAGCAGGTATGGAATATGCTGCTAAATGGTTGCAACCAAAACTTCCGGGCACGAAGATAATTCACATTGCATCGACTAGTCCTTTTACATTTTTATAGTGAATGAAGTTTGTTTGCCGTGGCCTTCGTGTTTAGTTAAACGTTACTAAATGGCTGACGTCGATGTAAAATTAAATAGGTTGGGTCATACCATACCGATTGATCGATATTTAGGAAATGAATTCTCTAGTATTTAATAATAACTAAAATGACCAACAACGAAACACTGCGGGTGATCCATAGAATGTTCGATGCTATCGAGGGGTTAATCCCTCAATATATGGGAGAGCCTGCGGATAAAAATATTTCAAATGGAAATGTTGCCGTCTGTATCATCGATGAGCTAGGGCTCGTGTATGGAAGGATGTTTGGAGCTAACAAGCCTCGATTGCGGCAATCGTATCGGGTGGCATGGACAAAAGCAAGCCAGGTCTGGCTGACGGGGATAAAAACCGGTGAATATGAACGGTTGGTTTTTACTAAACAGGTAGGCGAAAATGAAAATGGTATTGAAGCTCCTGACCTGATCGGATGGGAGGGGGGACAGCCACTGACAATGAAAAATGGAACAGTACTTTCCGTCGGATTTAGTGGCTTCAGGGGAACGACCGATCTTGAAATTATGCTGAAAGCGCTTGCAGCAGCTGAACAAGAAGAGGACTAGTGTGGTGTCAACCCTGTTTTGACGTACTTAGAACCTAAGCTGTGCAAGCGTCACGAGTGCCTGATCAAAGTCTCAAGCTACAAGCCTCAAGTTGTTTCAGTGATTTATTTAAGAGATTCAATTATTTTCTGTACAGCACGTATCATGTAGTTGTTTTGCACAACCTACTTGCAGCTCGTAGCTCACAACTTCAGGAGCCTGACATTATTAATTTGACACGACACTAGTCAATCATAGCAAAGATAATTGGACTGCATGAAAGTGTATAAACGATTGAAATAACTTATTGATAATGGGTTTCTAAAAAAAAGAGATTTTTGTGACGACGTACTCGTGCCGAGTGAAGCATGAGATGCCGGTTCTGTTTTATCAAAAATCGTAACCATGAAGGGCATTTCCACGATTAGCCTTTAACATTTCACGATCATCCCCTTTTTACAAACTGATGCATTAATAATTTTTTCAGTGGTGTAATATTTATTTTTTTGTTAGCATCGCACAATTCTTTTAGCAAGATCAATTGCTGCTCCGGTGAAAATGCCTTAAGGTTCCGGACAAAACCGTCCCTGCGGTTTCGAAGGTGGGAGGGAAATATTGTATTCACGTAAGGTGCATCAACGTCGTATTCAGCACTTTTCTTACGGAAGAACTTCGCAATCTGTGTCCATGTCATTCCGTATTCAGTTTGTGCCAGCACCTCTGCGGAATAGTTTATCAAGGTATCGCTTATCTGTAGTCCCATAATTTTTTAGAGTCACATTGGCTATATTTGTCCGTAACGGATGGACTACTGTATGGTTACAACCACCCGAAAAATTGATATAACAACAAAGCAAAGGAAAAAATTGTAACAAAAGGAAAGCATTAAAGCATTTTTCGATCAGTACTTCTTTGCCTATCTCAAACACAAATCAAACAAGCAAAACATCTTGTCATGAAATGAATCGTTAATGATTTGTTAAGATCGGTAAGAACAGGGGGATTGTCGAATACTTTTTGAAATCCGTCGAATATCTGAATTTTCGGCTTAGTAAATTACTTATTTGCGCTGGATCATTTTTACTAAACGAACAATCTTAAACTATGAAACATCTTATCACCGTATTTATCGTTGCTGCCACGGCAACCCTTATGTCTTTCAATGTCAAGGATGGCGAGTACAAAATTGACAATCAAAAAAGTAAGATCACCTGGATCGGAAAAAAAGTCACCGGCCAACATGCTGGGACAATCAATTTAGAAGAGGGGATTTTTGCATTGAAGGGAAATAAAATTGCAAGCGGGTCTTTTACGATAGACATGATGTCTCTTAAAGACGGAGAGGGAAATGAAAAACTGGAAGGCCATTTGAAATCAGATGATTTCTTTGCTACAGATAAAAACCCGAAGGCGAACTTTGTGACATCTAAAATCGAATCAAAGGGCGGCGACCAATATGTAGTCAAGGGTAATCTTACTATTAAGGGTATTACGAATGAAATTGAATTTCCTGCAACAATCCAAATTGCTAATGGTCAGATTAGCGCAAAAGCAAAGATTCTTGTTGATCGCACCAAATTCGATATCAAATTCCGCTCTGGAAATTTTTTCCAAAACTTAGGCGACAAAGCCATTGAAGACAACTTCGAACTAAACGTTGATCTTGTCGGAAGCCCAAGCGTGTAATAGAAGGGATTGAAATTTAACGGGTTTAATGGAAAAGTCGTAATCAATGATTACGACTTTTTTATTTAGACCAAGTCAGATAAGTAATACCGCCGCCGCTGCCTTTGTTGGGTATTACCCAGGCGAAACACCAACATCAGATTATTATAAACATTTATCGCGCACAAACTTACTTCATGGTGGCCTTTATCCTGACCATCCTTAAATCCTATAAATCCCAGTTCAGACAATTTTATTCGAAAATACCTTTTGCATAACTGAAGCTACTTTTCTCATAAGTACCTCCACCCGGAGCGGCCGTTGAACCTTCAAAAACAATATAAAAGATTATGAAAAAACGTATTATTCTCATGCTGATGTTTGCAGCAATTTTAATTTCTGCCTGTTCAGAATCCGAAGGTTTTGGATATGGAGAAGGCCCCGGTAAGAAGAACCCTTTCCGGAATCATTCAAACGCCATAGTTCTTCAGTGGAATACCATCGCCCTGGAAACCATGCAAGGCCCGTCGTACGATCCCATGTTGGCGTCACGAATTTTCGCTATGGTCCACCTTGCCATGCATGACGCGGTGAATGGTATTGCTCCGGTCTATGAAACGTATTCGCTAAAGGAGCAAGATAAGAAAGCGGATCCTGTGGCAGCGATTTCCGCCGCAGCCTATGAGGTGCTTGTCGGATCATTTCCTGGCAAAAAGGAACAACTGGATGCGGCCCTTGCGCAAGCTGTTAAAGATGTGAAGTCCACCGAAGCAAAAGAGCGAGGTCTGGCGTTGGGAACGATCGCCGGTAAGGGCATCGTTGCGCTACGGGCGAATGATGACATTTTCAAAAACCCGGTTGTTGAAATCAACAACCCGCTGGAACCTGGCCTTTACCAGCCTGTTCCTCCGACACCCTTTGTTTATGCGCCTTTCTGGGCAACATTGCAGCCATTTTCGCTTCTGTCACCACAGCAGTTTCGGATCGCGGCCATGCCTGCGTTGGGTAGTACGGAATATACCGAAGCTTTTAACGAAGTAAAACAAAAAGGATCAAAAGAAAACAGTACGCGCACATTGGAAGAAACTGCGATCGCGAAGTTCTGGTACGAACTTTCTGAAATTGGATGGAATCGTGTTACGGCTACCGTTGCCGCAGATAAAAAGCTTGACCTTTTATCAACGGCACGTCTGTTTGCACTGGTAAACCTGGGACTTGCTGATTCCTACATCGCAGGCTGGGATTCGAAATTTCATTACAATTTCTGGCGCCCTTATACCGCTATCCGTGTGGCTGCATCGGATGGGAATGATAACACGTCTGAAGATACGTCATGGGAGCCGCTGATGAATACACCGCCGGTACATGATTACCCATCAACGCATAGTACGCTTGGCAACGCTGCTGCTACCATCCTCAACGAAATAATCGATAGTAATACAGGATTTACCATGACCTCAACGAGCGCAGATCCTGCAAATAGCACCCGTAGCTGGATAAATTTCTCACAGGCTGCCCAGGAAAATGCAGACTCCCGTGTCTTTGCAGGTATTCACTTCCGGTTCTCTTGTGAACGTGGTCTTGAACTTGGAAAAAGAATTGGTGATTGGATCGTAGAGAATCATTTAAAACCAAAACCCAACAACTAAGGCCTTGATTTCGGATATTTGATTCGGGTAAAAAGAGACTGGACATCCAGTCTCTTTGGCTTTTTAGGGAATTCTTGAAGTACCCATTATTATTTTTGTGTATTCCCGTAACCAAATGGCGTCAAGCCCGTTGGAGTACACTGATAAACCTGTGCCATTGTGAACCAATCAGAAGTAAAGGCTGACATTATATCGTCCCTCGGCTCTATGCTAACACAGGTTCAGGAAGGCACACACAGAACATCTGTTGATTTCGGAAGCTTTTTCTGCTCCATTCAGAATTTTGACCAGTTTAGTATTATCCGGCGCAATTTCGAAACTGCCAGCGACCCAATCAGCATACCATTTTCTAGTGGTCAGCCGGGCATCCAAATGCTCTTTTCGCTTGACGGTCAATCGGCTTTTAACGACAGGTTTAATCCCTATTTGTTATCACCGGCCAGCCATTGCATAAATTATTTCAATCGTTATGAATGCCGTAATTTGTTGGATGAGAACGCACACCAGAACGATATAAGCTTTTGTCTGAAGAAGAGTTTTTATTCTGATTTGATTTCGAATCATCTTTCTTCGTCAGAGGACCGGCTTCCGGAGATGATACTTCATCAAAAAGAGTTTAACACCATCAATCAACATATTCCCGCCGATGCTGGTATTCTAGGTATCCTGAAGAATATTATGGATTGTCCTTTCAAAGGAGACATGAAATTGGCGTTTATCCGTGAACACATACGCGCCCTTCTCACCTTGCAGCTATTTCATTTCAACCCGATTGTAACGGGAAAAAAGATTCGACTCGATGGTAAAATCAACAAACGTGACGAAGATATCTTGCAAGATGTAAAGAAATATATTGATGTGAATTTTCTCGATCCTGCCTCTCTGGAGACCCTGTCAAAACACTTCGGTATTAACGAGTTCAAATTAAAACATGGTTTCAAATCTTTGTTCGACACCTCGCCGATGCGATACCTTCAGTATAAACGGTTAGAGTATAGTCTCTTTCTCCTACGCGAAACTGATCAGACCATCAAAAAGATTGCGGATGAAATCGGATATGCTCATGCCGCGAATTTTACTATTGCGTTTTCAAAAACGTTTGGCAATTCGCCGCTGCATTACCGCACCAGAGGGCACAAGGTTTGCGCTATGGCGGAAATAGATACGGACTAGTTTAATGTTCCCGGTCCTTGAATTTTTCTAAAGGGTTTTATAAAAAAATCCATCACCACTTTATTGAATTCATCTTTATAAACCATGAGTGTTGAATGACCCGAATTGGGTACTATTTATAGGTAAGAATTTGGGATCGACTCAGCAATGAGCAGCGTATGTCTGGGTAAGATAACATCATGGTCGCCTCCAATGATAAGCGATGGAAAGTGTATGTTCTTCAGTGTGCGCGGATGAATGTGAGGTTCATTCAACATTAGCGCAACTAGTTTTTTTTCGTTTTTTACTTTAGGTGTTACTGGCACTGTTGAAACACTATCGTACCATTTTACCAGTGTCTTGCGCATCCACGGGGTAAGGGCCGTTGTGTCGGGCCATAAGTTGGTTCCGGTGATCGCTAGTTTTTTAACTTTTTTTGGATGTCGCAAGGCGAGCAGCAGGCCATTGATTCCACCGTCCTCCAGCCGATGACGTGGCATGAGTCAATTTTTAAATAATCTAACAGAGCATTTAAGTCGTCAGCCATCATTTCATACGTGAGGGAATCATTGATTGCGATTTATTTCTGGGGGTTATTGCTTCGAGTTAAACTGTATTGAAGCACAGCAACTCCGCAATCAAAACCAATGGCGTTGTTCAATCTTAGATTCTGTTTCTTTGTAATGGTATTGAAAATTGGTAGACCAGTACCAATGATTGAAGGGTTAATAATCAAATGAAATTCGTCAATCAATTCCGCTTTGATCAATGACGAAATAAACTTAGAGCCGCCATAACAGATAATGTTTTTGCCTTTTTTCTTTTTCAGTTGCTGAATAAAATTTACATAATCCCCTTTTGCAATCTCCGTATTTTCCCAAACTGATTTTTTAAGTTTCCGGCTGAACACTACTTTATGCATGTCCGTAATTACTTTAGCAAAAGTATAACGAGGGTCCTTTGGGTCTTGTGCCGCCTGTTTCCAAAAATCATGAAACCCTCCCGCCATATTTCGACTTAATAAAACACAGTCCGACGAAGTTTGAAGTTCGTTATGGTATTGCTGCAATTTTTTATCCCAATACCATTCAGGAGGAGTATATGGCCAGACCATCCAACTCATGTCTCCGTCCGTGTCTGCAATGAAACCATCCACAGAGATCTGTACTTCTAATTTAAGTTTTCTCATGTTGCTATTTTGTGTTACGAGTAAAAAATCAGCACGAATTGTCAGTCAAAAAGTAGCGACGCCATTGTCAAATCGCGCAATCCATTTTTTATTTACAAAGCAGCATACATTAATCCTAAACGATAGGGTGTTAAAGCGACAATCTAACAGGGTGTTTCTGCCACACTAAAGAACCGATAGCATGGCATGAAGCAATATGGTTAATCCTGCAGGACCCTTGGAGCAGGTTAAACAATAGAACGTGGGAGTGATTCGAATATTTATATACTTCTAATAAAAAGTCTTTGGGCTGTAAATCCGATATTCTCATGCCCCGAATTTCACCACTGCCTTTGTAAAAACGTTTGGCACTTCTTCTCAGCATTGTCACGCCTGACGGAACTAAATTTCAGTCTTGCCAGAAGATGAAGAAATCGTTGCCTAACAAATTACGACAGTATTGTCAGATTTTAAAAGCCTAAAAACTTTCCAATCTTCCAATTTTACAATCTTCCAATCCTTCAACCCCCCACATCCCGATACTCCAATAAAGTCAAGGCTAAGTTCCTATTGTGTACGGGTAATTCCGAACTGTTTGGCGTTGTATAGGTTTCAATAACTTCAAAACCAAAACTTTCATAATAATGAATGATCGTTTGATTAGCAGCCCAGGTGTCCATTCGGATGGAACTTAATCCTTTGTTCTTTATATGTTCGATTGCCCATTGTACAATCAAACCAAAAAGTTTCTGTCCTTTAAATTCAGGATTGATTACAATCCTATGTAGATAAATAGAGTTCCCTTTATCTAACTCTCTCCAGATTATCTTGTCGCTATAAGCAACGCTAAATACAATGGCTATCGCTGAATCAATGATGATTTTATATTGATTTTTGTTTTCAATGTCCCTGACGATAGCATTCTTATCATAGTCTCTCCAAACCGGATAGCCTTTCTTTTCCTGATAGATGATGGAATGATCAAAAAGTTCATAAATAAACGGTAAGTCTTCTAGTTCAGTATATTGAACTTTATGTTTGTTACTCATTAAATAGAGTTAAGAATAATCTTTCAAAAGGGAGACAACAGCGTTTGCTATGAATCATTCATGAATTGTCACTTCAATTTCTCAGTGAAAAAATCAGTTGTACGTTTCCAGGCAAGCTCAGCTGCAGCTTTATCATAGCGAGGTGTTGTATCGTTATGAAAGCCATGGTTTGTATTAGGATATATGTACGTTGTATATTCTTTTTTGTTCTCTTTCAAAGCGATTTCATAGGCAGGCCAACCTTCATTAACACGTGTATCCAGTTCTCCATAGTGGAGGAGGAGCGGAGCTTTGATTTTTGGAACATCTTCGACTGCAGGTTGCCCTCCGTAAAAAGGTACTGCAGCAGACAATTCCGGAATTCGTACGGCCATCATATTTGAAATCCACCCCCCAAAACAAAAGCCCACAACGCCTACTTTTCCATTACAGTCTTTGTGATTTTTTAAAAATTCGTACGCTGCAATAAAATCTTCCAACATCTCATTTCTGTCGCGTTTACTTTGAAGCGTACGACCTTCATCGTCATTGCCAGGATATCCCCCTAAGGGAGTTAGCGCATCCGGACCTATCGAAATGAATCCGGCTAAAGCTGCTCTCCTGGCAACATCTTCAATGTGCGGATTTAAACCTCTGTTTTCATGAACAACGACAATGCCACCCAGCTTCTTTTTTGCATCTACAGGCTTCGACAGCAATGCCTTTATCGTTCCGCCTCCTTTTGCCGATTGATAATTCACAAATTCTGATTTTAAACGCGGGTCATCTGACGTAATTTGAACTGCGCCTTTATAGTCAGGCATCAAAAAGCTCATCAGTGCTGCAACGGTAAGGCCACCTACAGCATGCGCAGAAAGCTTTTGCATAAAGTCGCGCCTATCGATCCGATTGTGTGCATAGTCATCATAAAGATCAAAAACTTCTTGTTTGATTTCTTCTTTTTTAATCTCGCTCATAATATTTCATGAAATTATTGTTTCCAATTTAGTTTATTTTCATAATAACCGATTCACCGCATATGGAATTCCATCTATTAATTAATGCGATCCCTTCGTGATTCGAACAATCGGTGTTCGACATTCAAATTTCCGCTGTTTCGAATGCTAAGGCCCGGACTTTTCATCTTGCAAGTCTTCGGACCATAGCCGTCAACCTAGCAGAATTTTGCTCCAGCGGAGCATCCTATCTATAGATAAAAACCCGCGGTTCTTCCAGGCTCCAGCGGAGCCTCCTAAAACCTTCCGGCAATCTGACCAACAATAACTCCAGGTAGGAGGCTCCGCTAGAGCCTAAATCGGTTAATCATCCATTTCTATAGACAGGACGCTCCCCTGAAGCGGCGCCTTTGGATTAGAAAACAAAACATTTTTCACATTTCTTACGTATAGCGCGTGATTCTGTCTTTTTTGAGTGGTGGAATTTGTCTTCTCGAGAAATGCAAATCCAACCCTTTGGAAACAAAGCGTGTCTAAGCGTAAAGCTAACGCCATGAAATCGATATTTTTATTTTTATGCTGTATCATTTTTCTAATCGGATGTGACGAAGATTCATATATAAACACAGAATTAAAAACGTATCTTCCTCTGCAAATCGGTAACACCTGGACATTCGAATCAACAAATAAGAATACGAATGACCCGCTTTACTTTAAAAGAGTAGCAGCACAGGTTAATTTGAATAATCATTCCTACTACCAAATAATTTCCGGATCGAGCAGGCCTGTAGAAGTTATCTATGACACCACCTACTATCGCATTGGTGATGAAGGATTTGTCTATTCTATGCGAATGAATGATAATAAAGAAGAAAATGTATTCAGACTCAACGGACAGGATGGAGATGGAGATACCTGGTCTTATTCGGCAGAAAATAATGACGAAGGAGCCATTTCAATATCTTTGTTAACGGTAGATTTGGCCAATAAAAAATTAAGAAACTGCAAAGCCTATTATTATGATATTTACCAATGGGCTGATGAAGAGCATACTGTCACCTTAGCCGCGGGAATCGGATTTGTAAAAGAATATAGCGATGCTTGGGGAAACGGTATGATCTTGAAATCTGCTACCATTAACGGACACGAAATTAATTTTTAGCATCTCAAACTGGCCGGGGGTCGCATGCGGCTATCATTGCTCTATTAATAAGTATCTAACTTTTTAAGATTAGCACACGCGCATCTGGTTCAAGTGTTGTGCGTTGGTCTTGCGGGTGGAGACACTTGGACCTATTATGTTTCAAGTCTTCAGACTTGCAAATATATTTACACGACCGCTAGCTAATAAAGAGACTGCCGGCGGGTTTAGGTAAGAAAATGCTGTGACTAGTTGAAAATCTCAGTCTGAAGGCTGAGAATAAAAGTTACAACACTTGCGCGCGAAGGCTCAAAACTGCGAAATGACCTACATCATCAAAGACACTTCCTGGTTAAGAAAAATCCTTTGGGTAGACACTGCCTTGGGTGGCACAACCGCGATGTTCGGACTTTTCTTTTTCAATCCGCTAACAAGTCTTCTAGGGCTGACAGCTATATTTATTTTGAGTGTGTCAATCATTACTTTGTGTTATTCAATAGTTGCTTTTGTCCTGGCAAACCAAATTAGTATTTCCATTTCTTTACTGCGTATCCTTGTATATGCTAATTGGATTTGGACATTTATCAGTATTGGCCTTTTGCTTATACATTTTGACAAGGCCCAACTATTGGGTAAGATTTTTCTGATCTTACAAATAATTGCAGTTGGCGCACTTGCCTATTTAGAAGGCAATCAACTCGTTGTTGCTACACATAAGCCTGATAGGCATACCGGGTCTATATCTTAACAAAGATCTTGCGCCTATATAAAATATATAAAAAAAGCCACACGATCGCCAACGCTCCAACGCTTTCAAAAACAGGATGCCACTTTTCAGGGGTGTCTCGATAAAGTCCTTCAAAAAGCAATCTTGATGTATGACCAAAATTGATAAATCGGTAGGCCAAATAAATGGCCAGGCTATTCATGCCAATGACAATAAAAAAGAAGGTCCATTTTTGATACTTCAAAATATCGATGACCCAATAAAACAACGCAAAAGAGAGAAAGGACATTCCTCCGGTCAACATGATGAAGGAGCTGCTCCACAGATGTTTATTGATTGGAAAATGTAATCCCCATAAAAGTCCAATAGCCAGACAGATAAATCCGGAGGTTACCAGATTTCGAAGTTTGATATGGTCCGAAAGAGTTTCGTTTCTTAAGATATCGGTTGCCAATGTTCCGAGTATGGTGAGACATAGAGCCGGAATTTGGGTGAAGAGTCCGTTTTCGTCGTACGTCTTTTGTAATAGTCTGCCCGGCAAGAAATTCCGGTCGATCCAACCATGCAGGTTGCCTTCGATAGAAAGGTCACCGGCACCATATCCTGGAACAGGGATAAGGAACATAGCGGCATAGTAAAACAGCAATAAGCCTGCGACCCAAAACATTCTGCTTCGCGTGTTAAAATTCAGGTAAAGAATGGTCACTACAAATCCAGCAAATCCAATACGTTGAAGCACACCCACGAAACGGATCTGAGACCAATCAAAAAAAGGTACGGGAGCATTTTTATCCAGAATCCCTAAAGCGATTAAAATTAACATTCTTTTAAAAGCCTTCCAGTAGAGTTGTGATTTTGGAATTCCTTGCTCAAGTCCCTTGTTAGTTGAAAAGGGGATGGACATGCCTGCTATAAAAAGGAAAAGTGGAAAAATAAAATCGTAAAATGTAAAGCCATTCCAGGCAGGATGTTCAAACTGCAAAGCAAGAGCGTCAACCCATGGCCAACCGGTTTTGCCATTCAAAAGATAAATGAAGGAACCTGCCCCTGATATCATGAGCATATCAAAACCGCGTAGGGTATCGATGGAGAGCAATCTTTTCGAAGGCAGATGACGTTGATCAGACTTCATACAGTATGGTAATTTACTTTCTAAGTTACGGTTTGGCTACCAAATGATCCGATTACGCATGGCTCTTTTATTTATTATTTTTCTTTCAAAGTGGTCTCATAGATAGTACTGAGCAAAGAAAGCCTTTTGCAATTTCGGTTTTTAATTTGAACGAGTATACAGTGAACCGGGAAATTATGGCGATTTTATGTTTGTACGCGTTCCGAGAAACCACCTTTGTTGGTATTCTCGCCGTACAACTCGGCGTTAAGTTATAGAAAATGAGGGTTGGTGAAACAATGTCTTTATAGTTGGTTATTCTCAAAGGTTTACCCCATTAATATCATTTCTTGAAAGATAGTTTCACTTGGTGATTTTCTTCTTATCTTAGTATATGTTCGGCTTTCTAATAGAAATTTTTTTAAATTCTTTACTCTTTGTGAGTAAACCAAGAACAAAGCCTACCACAGTCTTTGTCATCACTACAATAATCCTGACATTAGCCATTGTCACCATTGTAAGAAATACGTCGGTTTAACGACCTTCCTAATTCGCCAGGCGCCAAGCCTAACTAGATCCAATGGTTCTAAATGTCTACGAGTAAAGAGAAACAAATTATCCAGGGAATTTATCCCGACTTTCGCGTTTGCAGGCGTTCAATAAGTTTGGTGACCTTAGAGAATTATTGAGACAGTCCGTTCAGTCAATGGAGTTTCAGAAATGACGGAAGGAGATACTAAGGAAAAAAAAGAAGCTGCTTCATTTTAAGGAAATGGCTTTTTTTTTTGACTTGACTATGAATTGCTATTTCGAATGTTTCAGAAGAACATCTTTAACTAATTTACAACTATTGTCAAGGAAAAGACTTCGATGCATTTTGTCTTTCTGAATTTCGGTACGAAAAACTTCCTTCCAGCGATTTATGATTACATTCGGGATCCTAAGCTCGGTGTTTGATTGCCTTACATTCGGTGTGTTGATCCATTATCTTCATGCCAGTGACAAGCTGTTTCAAACCGGTTGGTTTGTCGAATCGGTGATCTCGGCATCGCTCATCGTACTGGTAATTCGTACCCGCTTACCCTTCTTTAAAAGTCTCCCGGGAAAATACCTTACGATCGTTACCGGACTTGTGATTTTGCTAGTGCTGGCTTTTCCGTTCACATCGTTGGCTTCCATTTTTGGATTTGTCAGTTTACCCCTGATATTTTATGCGTGGATGGTGGTGATCGTAACGCTATACATCATCGCGGCAGAAATGACCAAGCGATGGTTTTATAAAAATTGGAAGTTGTCATAAATAGGGGAATGCACTTGATGAAGAACGAGGATGGTTTGTTCGAGTGTTGGGCGTACGTGTTAAGATACTCGGACCGATTTTCTTGCAAGTCTTGCCTCCTCAGAGATTCACCAGCCTACAAGACTCTGCCGCTTCTAGGGGGAATCTCTTTACAAATTCCAACATTCCAACCGCGCCATCAGAACAAAAAATTTCATCTCGAAGTGTGATATTTCAGGATCTCATGCGAATAATTAGGAAAACACAATATCCTACACTAATTATTCAAATGGAATTTGTCATCATTAGGAAGCGATGCGACAATAAGGATGTGGGTACAAAATATCAACTTTAAACAACATGTCTTTGAAACGAGATTCTAAAACCTTTCTCTCCGTTATTGAATCCAATAAGGGTATTGTTTACAAGGTAGCGAACTCCTATTGCAAAGACGAGGAAAATAGAAAAGACCTTATCCAGGAGATCATTGTTCAGTTATGGCTTTCATTCGATAAGTATGATGAAAAGTACAAACTTTCGACTTGGATGTACAGAATTGCACTCAATGTTTCGATTTCGTTTTACAGAAAAGAGAATCGTAGAAATGAAATTAGTCAACCGTTACCTGATGGCATTCTGTTCCTGCAAGAAGATACTAACGACTTGAATACAGATATCGATCAACTATATCAGTTTATAAAGGAGCTAAAAGAGATTGATCGCGCCATTATCATTCTCCATCTGGAAGGGAACAATCAACAGGAAATTGCGGAAATATTCGGGTTAACGATGACGAATGTGTCTACCAAAGTTTCCAGAATAAAGCAGCAGCTAAAGGACAGATTTTCAACCATAAAAGATTAACACAAATGGAAGACATAGAAATTATAAATCTTTGGAAATCGTACGACAAAAAGTTGGACGAGAACCTGATACTCAACAAGAAGAATGCAGAAGACATTACCAAAATAAAGGTTCAGTCATTCGTGGCTTCTATGAAACCGATGAAGATCTTTATCATTTTGGCGGGAATGTTATGGGTTGGTTTTGTCGGTTCGGTAGTAATCAATCTATTTATTTTCGCTTATGAAAAGGTCAGTCCATTTTTTCTGTTCTCTGCCAGTTTCCATGTGTTCCTTACGGCTATAGCATTGGTAATATATATCTACCAATTAATCCTCATTCATCAGGTAGATATCAGTGAACCAATATTGGCAACGCAGAAGAAATTATCCGGATTGCAATCATCTACCCTTTGGGTAGCTCGTATTCTTTTTCTGCAGCTTCCAGTCTGGACAAGTTTTTACTGGAGCAAAAGCATGTTGGAAAATGGAAATATTTGGTTGTACGCGCTTCAATTTATCATCACATCATCCTTGACGTATCTTGCGATATGGCTCTTTTTCAATATTAAATATGAGAACAAAGATAAAAAGTGGTTCCGCTTTCTCTTTCAAGGAAAAGAGTGGACTCCGGTCATAAAGTCAATGGAACTTTTGAGTCAGATAAACGAATATAGAGTTGAGAATGAAAAAACGTAGGCAAAGGGAGGGCTTGCGATTAAAATTTGTTAAGGCATATATTAAATTAAGATAAAACTATTAGTGTCGCTAATTCATCTACAGGGATACAAAATACATCCCGTGAAACCAATCTATCTAATCGTTCTTCTCTTAATATTTCACGGAGCTCGTTCACAAACAACGATTACCATTGAAGGGAAGGTGACAGACAAGTCAACGAAATTTCCTTTAGCATATGTAAATATCTACTTAGC
>CAZAHL010000140.1:0-17673 GCA_964484845.1 uncultured Chryseolinea sp.
CTTGCAAGGAATTGTATTTTAAAAATCCTTCGACGTTTTTCTTTAGCGTATTTTGAGAACGTGTGGAGAATATTATTTTACCGTTAGGATTGCGCAAGGCCGCCTGAGCAAGTAAAAAACCACCTTTGTCTTCGGGTGCAACATCTTTTACGGTCTCATGCCTGATGTTTTTCAAACGGCTGTGGTGAAAATGAATTTTCTTTGGAAATTTTAAAAGTATCTCATTCGTATTCTCTGGAACATCAGATTCGTATTGCAAAATATCCCAAAGCAATACATCGGGTTCGCCCAATTTTTTAATATCAGAAATATTTGAACCAATGCCAATCTGTCGTACACGACCTTCTTTTTTTAGGCTCATAAGAAAAGATAAAGCATCTTCTGTTAAATAAGAAGGGGAAGCTTCATGTAACAAATAATAATCAACATAATCTGTCTGCAATCGTTTTAAACTTTTTTCAAAGCTCATTTGGATTACATGTTTATCTATTTTTCTATAAGGGAACCCTGCAAACGATCCGTTGTTTTCGCTTGCTTTTAAAAACGTTTTCTTTAAACTCTTAACTAAATAGTTAAGAGGCAAAATTAGATTGACCGGTATTTTATCAGTTTCATTGTTTTCACCCAATCCGAACTTTGTCGATACTGTTACTTTTTCTCGTTTATTTTTCAAGAATTTTCCATATATAACTTCCGAATATCCTTGCCCATATAATGGCGCAGTATCATAGTGACGAATCCCGTACTCAAACGCCAGATCAAGCAGTTGCAAGCTTTCTTTTAATGACTTCAAATTTGTAAGTGTTGCCCCGCCAAAGCCCAGAATATTAGCCATTATGTGTACGTTGTTTATTTTGAAATATTTGTGGCGAGCCGAATATAGCCATTTATTAAATCTTTTATTATCTAAAAACTTTGGCGCAAAAGCTCCGCCCAAACGAGTTTTCAATATAGAAACTATGACGAATAGTTCTTGCTTTTTAATCGGCAAATTGAAGCGCCATTCGTTTAATACGGTCCTCTAATTTTTCAGAAGTAAGCTTTTCGCGCATACCGTCAACCATGATCGGAAAACCAAACGGTGTTGGTCTGTCCGGATTAGTCAGAATGATCTTTTGCGTAGCTATTCTATCCAACGCTCTTCGCAGCCTGGCTTCCTCTAATTGAAAATCCATTACTTCGTCAAATGCTTGTCTTAGTAAAAGGTTATGCGCATCGTAATCATGAAACACATTAAAGAACAATTGAGAAGAGGATTGAAGATGCCTGTCTTTAACAGGCTTGCCAGGATATCCTTTAAAAACTAACCCTGAGATAGCAGCGATGTCCCGAAATTTCCTTCGGGCCATTTCCGTTGAATTAATACTGGCTTGAATATCTTTCATCAAATCGTCGCTTCCCAAAATATTTGTTTCGATAGCTTCTTCAATTGGAATAGGCTGGTCGGAAAGCAATTCAAATCCATAATCATTCATAGCGAGTGAAAATGTAATGGGTTGAATTTGTGCGATCCGGTAAGCCGTTAATGCAGCCATGCCTTCGTGAACGAAACGACCTTCAAACGGATACATCGTCACATGATAGCCTTCCGTGCTTTCAAAGTATTCAATCAGAAATTCATTTTTACCGGGAAGGTGTGAGCGCCGTTTTTGCAATTCAAATAACGGCTTGAGAAATTTCATTTCTTCATCATACTCCTTCCCCTCTACAACTTCAGCAAGTTTGAGGCGGATCATGGCGCTCATTTGAGAAGACAACGGCATCCTTCCTCCTTGCCACGACGGAACTGCTCCCGATTTTCGATTTGACTTGCGAACTTGAACCTCCATCTCCTTGATCCGAACCAGTTCCAGATTTTTTCCGGCAAACCAAAAAACATCACCCGGGTTAAGTCTCGAAATAAAAGATTCTTCGATCGTTCCTAAATATTTCCCGGAAACGAATTTAATGAACAAAGAGCTGTCACTTACAATCGTCCCAATAGATAATCGATGACGCATGGCTATCGCGCGGTTCTCTACTTTGTAGATCCCATTTTCAATAACCACTTTGCGATATTCGTCGTACGTCTGAAGTGAATCTCCCCCCGTGGTCATAAAGTTCAGCAACCAATACCACTCTTCATCCGTCACGCTTGAATAACTAAAAGTGCTTCGGATTTCTGCTAGAATTTCGTCCTGCCTGAAGCCGTCTGAAACAGCAAGGGTAATGAGGTATTGAATAAGAACATCAAACGAGCGGATGTACGGCAACCTGTCTTCTACAATTTTTTGCTTAATTGCTTCTCGCAATGCGGCAGCTTCCATCAATTCAAGTGAATGCGTGGGCACAAAATAAATTCTGCTGGTTGCTCCGGGCTGATGGCCGCTCCTTCCTGCTCGCTGTAGAAATCGCGCGACACCTTTTGGACTGCCGACTTGAATCACGGTTTCAACCGGGCGAAAGTCGACACCTAAATCGAGGCTCGAAGTACACACAACCGCTTTTAATTTGCCTTCGTGCAACTGATCCTCTACCCAATTTCTAATCTCATGACTAATAGAGCCATGATGCATTGCGATTAAGCCTGAAAGCTCGGGAGCTTTATCCAGCATCTTTTGATACCAGATTTCCGCAAACGACCTGGTATTCGTAAAAATTAATGTTGTCGTACTTTTATTGACGATTTCAATAACCTTATCTAACAGGTGAATTCCCAAATGACCCGACCAGGGCATTCTTTCCAGGGAATCCGGCAGCACAGAAACTACCTCGACTTTTTTTTCTATATCCGCTTTGATTACCACATATTTTTTTTCGTGGAAGTAGTTACCCAGCAACGCTTCGATCGCTTGATCCATATTGCCAATCGTTGCCGAGATTCCCCATAGTTTCAATCCTGGTACAATGGTCTTTAGCCTCGAAAGCGCCAGTTCAACTTGCACTCCGCGTTTTGAACCCATTAATTCATGCCACTCATCGGCAATGATAGTTTTCAAACCGCCAAAAAATTCCTGATAACCTTTTTGCGCCAATAAGAGATGTAAACTTTCCGGTGTAGTAATAAGCAATTCCGGAGGCTTCAATTTTTGTTTTGCCCGTTCACTCACTGAAGTATCACCAGAGCGCACACCGATTTTCCAGGGTAAGTCTAACCCGTCAACAACTCGCTTAGCGGATAATTCAATTTCTTTTGACAATGCCCTGATGGGAGTGATCCATATAACCTGCAGGCCGTTATTTTTCTTTGACTTATAGTTGGGATGATTGCGAATGAATTCTAATAGCACAGGCACCATCAATGAATAGGTTTTACCACTTCCTGTGGGCGCATTGACGAGTCCGCTTTGGTTATTTAAATAAGCCCGCCATGTATCGAGTTGAAACTGAAATGGCGTCCATCCTCTGGAGTCAAACCAATCTTTTCCTATTTTTATATGTTGATCTGACATGCGCCCTAAATGTATGAGTTCCGCCTCTGTTAAAAAACAATTTACAAATGCTCATGTTAAACAATTAAATGCTGAAAGATGGGGCAATACTCAATTAAAGAACTTGAACAACTTTCAGGAATTAAAGCGCATACGATTCGGATTTGGGAGAAGCGATTTAAGATTATTGAGCCATCACGCACGGCGACCAACATCCGGTATTATTCTGATCTTGACCTAAAAAAAATAATAAATGTTTCGTTGTTAAATACCAACGGAATTAAGATCTCAAAAATTGCCGACATGTCGCTCGATGACATGAATAAAAAAGTACTTGAGATCAGCGACCTTCATAATGATACAGCCATTCACATTGATCGAATGGTGATCGCTATGATTGATATGGAAGAAGAATTATTTGAGAAGATTTTAAACAACCTTATTTTAAGATACAGCTTTGAAAAAACAATCACAGAAATCATCTATCCATTTCTGGAAAAAATTGGAGTTCTATGGCAAACACAAAATATCATACCGGCACATGAGCATTTTATTTCAAACCTGATAAGGCAAAAAATAATAGTTGCTATTGATGGATTGCCCATTCCACCCAAGGCGGCAAAGAAAATACTCATTTTCCTCCCGGAAGGAGAGATGCATGAGCTAGGGTTGCTTTTTTACCACTTTCTAATCCGCAAAGCGGGGTATCGAACGTACTACCTTGGGCAAAATGTACCTCATGAAGATCTGATTAGTGTGTATAAAGTTCACCACCCTGATTTTATGCTTACGTCCATTATTTCAAAGCCGGCTATTCCGATTGAAATCTACTTTCAACGCCTCGCAAACGATTTCAAACAAACAAAAATCCTGGCTTCCGGGCATCAGGTACAGCTTTTTAAGGGCAAGAAGATTGGAAACGTTCAAACCTTCAACACCGCCATCGAGTTAAGTAAGTATTTGTAAAGGTTTATTGTAAGTTTCTGTTAGTCAATCATCTACAAAAATTTAGTTTCATTTTGTTTAATCTTTTTGTAAAAAAAGTAAACAAAATTGGCGAGTCTTTTTGGTCAAGCACTATATTTGTTTAACGTTATTCAAATAATGTTAAACACAATAACCATAAACCAAATGACTGCAATAGAATTCACACATCAAATAGCCGGATTACGCAGCACACTTCAAACATTTACCAGACGATTTACACACGACAAAGACGAGTCATTGGACCTTGTCCAGGATACCATACTCAAAGCACTAACCTACCGAGACAAGTTTCGTCAAGACACAAATCTTAAAGGATGGCTGTTTACCATTATGCGTAATACCTTCATCAATAATTACAGGAAAAACCAACGCGCAAAAACTTCAAATGACACAACAAAAGACCTATACTTTTTGAATGTGGAAGAAGAACATACTTTTAATCGTCCCCAAGAGAGCTTAGAGTTTAAAGAAATCTGGCAAAATGTAAACAACATTAAAGAAGAGTTACTTACTCCCTTTAAGATGCACACAACAGGGTATAAGTATCATGAGATTGCCGATCATCTGCGTATTCCGATCGGAACAGTGAAGAACAGAATTTTCCACGCAAGAAAAGAAATCCAAAAAAGATTACAGGGATATTAATATATTCCGGGATATCTTTTTTAGATGACCCGTATCGCGATAATTGGTTCTGGATTTTCCGGTTTGTCGGCGGCGTGCTTTCTCGCCAAAGAAGGATATAACGTTACGATTTTTGAAAAAAATGCTACTGCAGGCGGCAGGGCAAGGAAGTTTGAAGCGTGCGGTTTTACTTTTGACATGGGACCAAGCTGGTATTGGATGCCAAATGTCTTTGAAAATTTTTTTGCTCATTTTGGAAAAGACCCTTCCGATTTCTATACACTTCAGCGACTGGATCCCTCCTATCGCGTTGTGTATGGAAAAAACGATCGGCTGGACGTTCCCGCCACGTTGGAAGGAATATGTTTGATGTTCGAACGACTTCAGCCCGGCAGTCGAAAGTACTTGCTGAATTTTTTAGAGGAAGGAAAGTATAAATATAATATTGCTGTCAACAAGCTGGTTAATAAACCCGGTTTATCAATCACTGAACTTATCGATATTGACATCATCAAAAATACTTTCAGGCTACACGTTTTTAATTCGGTTTCTACCTATATAAAAAAGTTTTTTAGCGCACCACGGCTGATTCAATTGCTGGAGTTTCCCGTTCTGTTTCTTGGCGCGCGGCCGGAAAAGACTCCTGCGTTATACAGCTTGATGAACTATGCTGACATGGCACTTGGGACCTGGTATCCAACTGGCGGCATGTATAAAATTGTAGAGGGGATGGTTTCGGTTGCAAAATCTTTAAGAGTCCAATTTGAATTCAATTCCAGCGTTCAACGGTTGGAAGTCGACTCGACCCAGGCAACCGGTGCAATTGTTAACGATACTTTCCGGCCGTTCGAATATATTGTCGCATCCGGCGATTATCAGCACGTCGAACAAAATCTGTTGCCCCATTCACATCGTAAGTATTCACGCCCCTATTGGGAAAAACGTGTGATGGCTCCATCTTGTCTTATCTTTTACCTTGGTATAAATAAAAAAATTAAAAACCTTTTACATCATACATTATTTTTTGATGAGGATTTCAAAAAACACGCTGACGAAATATACACGGATCCGAAATGGCCATCTGCTCCCCAATTCTATATATCGTGTCCTTCAAAAACAGACGACACGGTAGCACCTCCTGGAAGTGAAAATATTTTTATTCTTATTCCCGTGGCATCTGGACTTGAAGATACTGAAGCAATTCGCGAAAAGTATTTCAAGTTGATTATGAAGCGGATTGAAAACATTCTTGGAGAAAATTTACAAGACCACATTGTTTTTAAAAAAAGTTACGCACACAAAGACTTTATAACCGACTATAATGCATTCAAAGGTAATGCGTACGGGCTAGCAAATACACTGGCACAAACCGCTAACTTGAAACCATCTATTGTCAGTAAAAAAGTAACGAATCTTTTTTATACAGGCCAACTAACAGTACCCGGTCCTGGTGTGCCTCCCGCATTAATTTCCGGAGAGGTAACCGCGAATGAACTTATCAAGAGACATAAGAAATCTTTAAAGTGATGACGTATGAAGCACTTATTTGACACGATGGCTATTCGATGCAGTCGCCTCACCACGCATATGTACAGCACGTCGTTTTCGCTGGGAATTCGCTGCCTTCACAGGAGGTTACGCGATCCAATCTATGCCATTTATGGCTTTGTTCGATTCGCCGATGAAATTGTTGATACTTTTAATGGTTACAATAAAAAAGAACTGCTCTTAAGATTCAGGGAGGAGACCTATCGTTCCCTTGACGAAAAAATAAGCTTGAATCCGATCCTTCACAGTTTTCAATCCACTGTAAATAAATATAAGATTAACATAAGATTGATTGAATTATTTCTGCACAGTATGGAAATGGATTTGGAGAAGAAAGAGTATCATGAAGAAGAAATAAAGGAATACATTACCGGATCTGCAGAAGCAGTCGGTATGATGTGCCTTTGCGTTTTTTGCGAAGACAATGACAAGTTGTATAAACAACTGACACCCTATGCTATGAGTCTTGGATCAGCGTTTCAGAAAATAAATTTTCTCCGCGATTTAAACGCAGATTATAATGAAATGGGAAGAACTTACCTCCCGGGTTTAAAAATGAATCAACTAAATCAATGCTATAAAGTAAAAATTGAAAAAAGTATTGAAGCTGATTTTAACGAAGGATTGAAGGGGATAAAGCAGCTGCCCAGGTCTTCCAGATTCGGAGTTTACGTAGCGTATATTTATTACCTTTCTTTGTTCAAAAAAATTCAGAATACGCCACCCGAATTAGTGATGAAACGCCGTATCAGAATTACAAACCCGGATAAGGCGAGGCTGTTGGCTTATTCCTATGTAAAACATCAACTCAACATGATCTGATGGAAGATGTAATACTCGTTGATACGCAGGATAATGTGATCGGCACTATGGAGAAATTAGAGGCCCACCGAAAAGGAATACTTCATCGTGCCTTTTCAATCCTTATTTTTAATTCAAAAGGAGAAGTCCTTCTTCAAAAGCGATCTAAAAATAAGTATCATAGTGGAGGTCTTTGGACAAACGCATGCTGCAGCCATCCCCTACCTCATGAATCGATGTACGAGGCAACTAAAAAAAGATTAAAACACGAGATGGGCATAGACCTTCAACCGGAATTTGCCTATAAGTTTCTTTATAAAACGAACCTCGACAACGATTTAATAGAGCACGAGTACGACCATGTTTTCACAGGAAAATACGACGGCATGCCTACCGTCAATATCGAGGAGGTCGAAGATTGGAAATTCATAGACATAGCATCGCTGCGTCACGATCTGGAACGACATCCCGATATCTTCACCGAATGGTTTAAACTCATTATGAACCATCATGAGCTAAAAGAAATACCTGCTTGATGAACGAATTGCCTAAGAGTCCTTGTGCTGTTACACGTCCTCCAGTCTTTGTAAAATATTCACTTGGTTCGCGTTAAAAGTCAACTTAAAAAATTTCGCCTCTCACCTCGAAACGAATTCAATTAGTAAAAGAATACTTCATCAACGAAGAACCAACCCTTTTCCTTTTTTGCATCATGCCATGTGGGAAGTTTTGCAAGAGGTTTTGCGACTATTTTATAAAACCGGTAAGCAGTTTTTGTTTCTGTAGGTATCATCAATGCTTCCACTTTGGGAGGAACATAATCTGCAGGCTGCACAACCTTTATTTTCTTTAACAGCCTGAGTTGCTTCACATCGTTGCCAGCCCATAGTTCTACTTCATCAGGGGGAAAAATATACGCACTGACATTTTTTCCATAGCTTATAACAACATTCTTTATTGTTATGTCTTTGCTAAAATCAAACACTGCGCCAAATGGCTGATTACGATATCCCATCCAAGAAAGCTCTTTAAACACATCTGGAAATCCCTTACGCTTATCCGTGAGGCTGGTGGCGCCTTCTCCTGGATACTGAACATCGGAAGGATTTAATAATTCAACATGTGCGGGTGCTATCCCTTCAACAAAACACGTAAGTTCTAAAACCTCACTGCAATACCAAGCGTCTTTACAGGCTTTAACTTTTAATTGAAAGGTTTCATCCACCTTAAATGGCTCCTTATAAATTTCACTGTTTACTGAATCAGGTTCCGTACCATCCTTTGATAACCGGATGGTAACTCCCGGCATATTATGTTTTATAGACACCAGCTCATTTTTCCCAATTACCCCATCGTTCTGCATTCTCGGTCTGCTTAATTTCAAAATTTTATTATCGGTGAATTGAGTACCTATGATTTTTATATCAGGATATTTTTTAGATAAAGTTTTTTGATCTGCCTCGGTTACTTTCGTATTCCATGTATAAACCTCCCGGAGCTGTGGTAACTTTAATATACTTTCCAAATCATTTGCTTTAACCGCTGTTCCTGCCAGCGTTAAAGTTTGTAGGCTCTTTAATGTTGCAAGGGATACTAATCCACTTCCTTCTATCGTCGTGAAATTGATATTCAAAATTTCCAGATTTTTAAATGTGCTGATAATTGCCAACTCCTTATCTGTGACGGGCATCTTAGATAAATTCAGGACGACAAGTTGATCCTTAACAGATTTCAACTCCTCAAGGGACTTTACGGTGAAATTCTCTCGCAGAAAAAAATCTGCTTGTAACGCTGGACTGTTTTGATAGAGGGGAAACACCGAACGAAAAGGAGTATTAAGTTCTTCAATGGTTTCATTGGATACGGCAGGAAAATCGTATTCTTTTTCAACAACCGGAGTATTTACTCGAGAAGCAGTAAAAGAGGCGACTATAAATTTTAAGGAATCACCCTCTTCAAACTGACTTAACTTTTTTTCGAAATCCGCTCCCGACTTTATCCATGCTTCAAGGGTAGCTACTTCAATGGTTGTTAGTTGAGGCTTTCCGTCCGGGGGCATATGCTCATCGTGATTTAACGGCAGGTTCAAAGCTTTGATCATCCTGCTTTCCTTTGGCTTTCCTTCTACCCATTCCTTTCCATGTTTTCCTCCCTTTTTAAATTTATCAATATTAGTCATCACCAAACCACCTTTGGCTTTCACTTCATTATGACATGAGTAGCATTTTTTTTCTAAAATAGGCTGCACAGCAAACTGGTAAACTGAAGCGTTATCGACCGTAAACTTGTTTTCATATTGTGACATTGGTGCCAACAAGAAATTTTCTCCGTGCGTGAGGATAGCACCTGTATGTCCTGCAAATATTAAGGTCACAATCGTTAGCGTTCCTAAAACAAAAAAAATCATTTTTTTATATCCGTTCATGTGCCACACTAAAGCTCCATAACACAACCAACTCAGGACCACGCCACTAATCTTATGTCGCATTAAAGAGTCTACGCCATATTCGCCTTGAAGACTTAGAAAGAATCCAAAAAGAGCCGCGAAGGATGCCGATAAAGAAGTTATTAAAAGCCCTATGTGTATGATTTGATAAGCTGAAGTTTTATCAAGGTGCCGTTGTATAAAAATAATTATCAACAGGAAGATCATGAACCCGATGGGGAGATGCAAGATCAGTGGATGGAGCCTTCCTGCTACCTGAAGCCAAGCAGGCAATTGAATCTGATCTTCAACAAACAACAAAAAAACTAAGAGGACTTGAATGCAAAAGATAACATTTAAGACAATCCGATTTAGTGTATTCATCAAATCTGCTACGCTAATATTCCGTGAACTACCTTCCCTGCAACATCCGTCAACCGGTATCTTCTTCCCAAGTGTTTAAATGTAAGCTGTTCGTGGTTCAGGCCCATCAGGTGCAATATTGTAGCGTGAAAATCATTTACATGGACCGGATCCTTAACTATGTTATACCCAAACTCGTCGGTCTCTCCATACACCATCCCGGGCTGAACTCCGCCACCGGCCATCCAGATGGTGTAACTTCTTGGATGATGATCTCTTCCATAGTTATTCTTTTTCAAGTCGCCCTGACAATAATTTGTCCTTCCAAATTCGCCTCCCCAAATAATCAGCGTTTCATCCAGTAAACCCCGTTGCTTTAAATCCATCACCAGTCCGGCCGTTGCGCGGTCTACATCCTGTGCTTGCATAGGCATTTGGCCCACCATGTTGTCGTGTTGGTCCCAGCCTTGGTGGTATAATTGAACAAAACGAACTCCTGATTCTGAAAGCTTTCTTGCCAGTAAACAATTCGAAGCGTAGGTGCCCGGTGACAGGCAGTCCGCACCATACATTTTTATGATGTGATCCGGTTCTTTCGATAAATCGGATAACTCAGGAACAGCTGTTTGCATGCGATAGGCCATTTCGTATTGCTGTACCTTTGCTTCAATCTCGGGATCGCCAAATTCCTTAAAGTTCATGGAATTGAGTTCTGCAAGATTATCCAGCATCTTCCGTGTACTTTCCCTATCCCTTCCACCGGGATCTTTTAAATACAGCACGCGCTCCTCACTACTGCTAAATTGTACACCTTGATGTATGCTGTCTAAGAATCCATTGGACCACAATTTGGAATAAACTCCCTGACCATTGCCACGGCCACGAGAAAGCAACACACAGAAGGCTGGCAAGTTTTTATTTTCACTTCCCAAACCATAACTCATCCACGAGCCCATGCTTGGTCGGTTGCCTTGTTGGGCACCAGACTGCATAAATGTCAATGCCGGATCGTGGTTAATAGCCTCCGTATGCATTGTTTTAATAAAACATAATTCATCAACGATTTTGGCAGTTTCAGGAAAAAGCTCACTTACCCACGCGCCCGATTTTCCGTATTGTTTAAAAGAAAAGTGGGAGCCTACTAAAGGAAACTTAGCTTGCCCGGATGTCATGCCCGTGAGCCGCTGACCCATTCGAATAGACTCAGGCAAGTCTTCGCCGGTCATTTTATTTAACAGGGGCTTATAATCAAAACTTTCCAGCTGCGACGGAGCGCCGTTCTGAAAAAGGTAAATGATCCTTTTTGCTTTTGGTGCAAAATGAGGAAGACCCGTGATAGAAGCTGTGCCTTCGTTACCCGATTTTAAAAGCTCGGGAATAAGCAAAGAACCCAGAGCGACGGAACCTAATCCTAAGCTCATTTTTCCAAGAAAGTGCCTTCTGGTAATGTTGAATCTACTTTTCAGAAATTCATTTTCCATACCTTAAACTTTAGTGATTGATTCTTCCATATTATATATGGTATGTACTACTTGCATTAATGCCGCAAGGGAAACTTTGTCTTTAATATCAGCTAAAGGAAATTCCCCTGTCTGTATAAACTGCTTTGCTTTTTCGGGAGACGTTTCAAATTTATTTTTCTCTTCCATAAAATACTTAAGCAATATTGCTAATTCCTCATCTTTAGGCTTTCGGCACGTTATCGATCGAAAAGCATTCAAAATTTTCTGCTCGTCATTTAATTTTTGCGTCATTAATTTTTCTGCTAAGACACGAGACGCTTCCAAAATCAGCGGGTCATTTAACAATACCAATGCTTGAAGGGGAGTGTTTGTGCGGAGACGAGTTACTTCACATTGATCGCGGTTGCTAGCATCAAACACCAACATATAAGGTGGAGGAACCGTTCGTTTAATAAAACTATAGAGCCCTCTTCTGTACAGCTTATCACCATGATCCTGCACGTATCGCGATAACCCACGTCCGGAAGTCGCCAATTCCCAAAGCCCCGGCGGTTGATAAGGCTTAACACTTGGTCCTCCAATTTCCTTCACCAGCAAACCGCTGCTGGCTAAAGCCAGATCACGAATTGTCTCGGCTGACATTCGCATGCGCGGGCCACGTGAAAGTAAAATATTGTCAGGATCCGAAGCAAGTTTATCCTTAGAAACAACAGACGATTGCCTGTAGGTCGATGACATTACCAATTGCTTAATCAAACGCTTAATGTTCCATCCATTATTTACAAAGTCCAGCGCAAGCCAATCCAGCAACTCCGGATGTGAAGGCATCTCGCCTTGCATTCCAAAATCGCCCGAAGTTTTTACAAGGCCTCTTCCAAAAAATTCCTGCCACATACGATTTACAAAAACACGTGCCGTTAATGGGTTCCGTTTATCCACCAACCACTTCGCTAGTCCCAGGCGATTATTGCCAAATTTGACAGAATCAAAAGGCATAATTGCATTGGGAAGTCCAACGTGTACCCTATCGCCATACGCATCATACAGTCCCCGCTTTAGAAGGTATGTAGCTCTGGGTTTAGGAAGGTCTTGCATCACCATAACCGGCACCGCGGCGGTATCCTTTTTGTTTATAAAGGATAATATTTTTGATACATCCTCGGAAGTAACTTTAATATTGGGGGGATCGGCCAGGGAAGCCAGGGTTATGTCGCCTACCAAGCCTTTTTCTGGAACCTGATTGAAGAATGCAAATGTGCTGTAATAATCTTTCTGCAAGATAGGATCGTACTTATGATCGTGGCATTTAGCACATTCGAAAGTCAGCGCCAGAAAAGCTTTAGCAAATGTGTTCGTACGATCCGTTACATATTCAATGCGATATTCTTCATCAATTACGCCGCCCTCTTGTGTTATCTTGTGATTGCGATTGAATCCTGTAGCGAGCAATTGTTCCTTTGTCGGATTAGGCAATAAATCTCCCGCCAACTGCCACGTCAAGAACTGGTCATAAGGATAATTTTGATTAAAGGCGTGAATCACCCAGTCGCGCCAAGGCCACATCGTACGCAGACCGTCGTCCTGGTATCCGTGGGTATCCGCATAACGGGCGACGTCCATCCAATACGTGGCCATTCGTTCGCCGTATTGACGTTGGGTCAGCAGATCGTCCACTAATTTTTCATAGGCATTGTCGCTGATATCTGCTAAAAATTTTTCCTGAACTTCAACCGCTGGCGGCAAACCCGTAATATCGAAACTCACGCGTTTCAACAATCTCTCCTTATCAGCGAATTCATTTGGAGCCAAATTCTGCTGCTCCATCTTAACTAAAACGAAGTTATCTATTTCACTTTGAGGCCAGTCAACCAATTCGACATTGGGAACAACTGCTTTTTTAGGGGGAATAAACGCCCAGTGCGGCTTGAATTTTGCACCCTGTGCAATCCATTTTTTTATTAATTCAATTTCATGCGCATTGAGCTTAAGATTTGATTTTATGGGAGGCATCACATCAGCCGTATCGGCCGTTGATATGCGGCGATAAACTTCCGATTGGTCAGGCCTCCCTGGAATAATAGCATGTGCAGAAGGGTTATCTTTCAGAGCAGCTAACGCGCCCTCAGGTGTGTCCAGACGAAGGCTTGCCTTGCGTTGGTTTGCGTCCGGACCGTGGCATTTGAAACACCGATCTGATAAAATTGGACGGATGTGCAGATTGTAGTCCACGGAATCTTTTCCCGCCGAAGACATGGAATTGTCTTTGCAGGAAAAGATTCCCGTTCCTGCAAAAATGACTATGCTGTAAATGCACAATTTCAAGCTTCCCATATATCTTTCTAAGGAATATTTAAGTTACCAGATTTTAAAGGACTTTCAAAAATTGTGTTTAGCCAACGGTGGCAGAGCCGTAACGATAAGGATGATCAACTGATTTAAGTTCCCTAATTCACCTAAGGAACCTCTGTTGATTCCTCCAAATGGATATATTTGCAATACCTCGATGGATATAATTTTGATGCTTGCTTTTGCACACTAAATTTTAACTAATGCTCTTTTGGAACATGATGTTATGACCTTCTTACTTTGCGCATTTATTTTAATAGGCACTTTTCTGTTTTGGGAGTTTCTCGCATGGTTCACTCATAAATATATTATGCATGGATTTTTATGGTCATGGCATAAATCGCATCACACCGTTCATGATCATGTTCTAGAACGCAATGACTTGTTTGCAGTTTTGTTCAGCACACCCTGCATTGGATTGTTATGCTACGCAACGATAGTGAATTATAATCCCTATTTAATTTCAGTGGGTATCGGCATATTTTGTTATGGAGCATTTTACTTTATTTTCCATGACATCATTGTCCATCAAAGAATAAAATGGAAACCCGAAAAAAGAAGTAAGTATCTGCAACGTATCATTACCGCGCATTATGTTCATCATAGCAAACATACCAAGGAAGGCTGTGAAGCTTTTGGATTTTTAATTGCTCCAGAAAAATATGAACCCAGGCAATTCAAGTATAAATCCGAAAGACAAGAAACCCAGCTCCATTGAAGTCCCAATACCTTTACCTCTCTATCGTTCTAGCTACTATTCTGTTTCCGTTAATGGCAAGCTTTTATCCAAAAGCACCCTTCTATAAGAATTGGAAAAATCTAGGAATAGCAATTGTAATCCCAGCCATCATCTTTATTGTGTGGGATGAAGTTTTTACCCGAATGGAAATCTGGGGGTTCAATCCAAAATACGTCACTGGAATCTACATTGGGTCTCTTCCATTAGAGGAAATTCTCTTTTTTATCTGTATTCCCTATGCGTGTGTATTCACATACTTCATACTGAATTATTTTGTGAAAACAGATTACATATTTCCCCATCATGAACTGCTGTCCAGTGCAATTATTATCGTTCTCTTTATTCTGGGAATTTATTTCATTGCAAAGCCCTATACAGCCGTGACGTTTATATCGCTTGCGTTATTTCTCGCTTTCATTACATTAAAAATAAGACCTCGTTATATGGGACATTTTTATTTGGCTTTCGGTGTCATTCTATTCCCATTCTTTATTATTAATGGCGTATTGACGGGATCTTTTATTGAAGATGAAGTGGTGTGGTACAACGATGTTGCCACAATAGGAATGCGGATGGGCACCGTCCCGGTCGAAGATGTCTTTTATGCGATGCTCTTGATACTCATGAACATTTCCATATTTGAATGGTTTCAGGAACGCAATTAAACACAACGCCCTTGATGCTGAATAGACTTGCTATTTCAACGTCAAGGGCGCGAAGTATGTTTGCGATCTTTAAGCGCTTACAGCTTCGGAATTTTTAGCAAATTTCACTTGCTTAGACTTTTTTTCCTTCTTCGATTTGTTTTTCCCTGCATCCTCCATAAACTTCTCTGCTTTCTGTTTTTTCTTGTTTTCGCGCCTGATCATATCTGCGAAAACCGAAGCAAGCTTTTTGGAATTTCGTTGCAATAATTTGTTTACTTTTTTTGTGGGCTGAGGTAATTCTAATGTACCAATAGCTTCTTTCATCGAATCAGCTATAAGGCTTCTAAGGGCCTTTTTAGATGTCTTTGTTTTTTCCATAAGATTATGATTGTCGAGCTAAAGTAGCAAATGTTAGCTGGAGATTAACCATTTAACATAAACTTAACATGAATTAAATAAAACCTTGTAATCCAGCCGAATAATGAGGTTTATTTTGTCACAGAGATTTAAAATTGGTTCGTTGTAGTGCCTGATTCTAAATAAATTAAATTCCTAAAAATATATTTCGTACACATAATAACCTATTTATGAGTCACTTACAAGATTTTAGCGCATCTGATTATTCGTACCGCAATGAATCTACCGGATTTGAGGTAGCTGCCTTTATAGACTGAAAACTTACCGTAAGCCAAGCCACAATTATGGCTCCAATTCCACTTAGGATTATCACCAAAGGATTGACATTAATACGATACGCAAAACCCTCAAGCCAATGATCGGATACAAACCATCCAGCGGCGGCTGCCGGGACAAAAGCCATCAGGACAAGTTTGGTAAATTCCTGAGAGAGCAACACGGTGAGGCTGGATACAGAAGCGCCCATAACTTTTCGTATACCTATTTCTTTCGTCCGTTGCTCGGAAGTAAACGCCGCTAGTGCGAAAAGTCCTAAGCATGCAACAAAGATGGCCAGGCCGGCAAAGATGCTAAAAATTTTACCCATGCGTTGTTCAGAGCGAAAGAGCTCATCAAAACTTTCATCCAGAAAAGCATACTCAAATGGTTGATTCGTTGCATGCTCTCTCCATAGTTTCTCCACGGCGGCCATGACCGTTGTGACATTACCTTCGTACCGGATCAACAATGAACCAGAATTATCAGTCAACATAATAGCCAAGGGTCTGACCTCATCTTTAAAAGACTCAAAATTAAAATTTTTAATTATACCTATAATCCTCAATCGTTTTGCTTCGGCATCAACACCACCCTCCTTATATAAAATTTCTTGTCCCAACGGTTCCGTAAAGTTAAATTCCTTAGCAGCCGCTTCATTCAACAGGATTGCCAAGGAATCAGAAGGATACTCTTTGGAAAAATACCTTCCTTCTTTCAATTCAAACTTCATCACATTCTGGTGATCATGGTCTGCATAATACACACCCATAATATGATCTTGTTCAGAACCCGCTTCCTTAAAAACTGTAGTATTGTTCACTCCCGGAAAATTATTATTGGTATAACTCATCTTGACAATGCCGGGTTGCTGGCTCAATGCATTTCGAAACGCTTCTTTGTTCTTATCCAGTCGGTATGCATTTTTTAAAATCAAAATGTTGTTTTTATCAATACCCAGATTTTTTTCTTGCATGAATTTTATTTGCTGATAAACAACCACAGTGAATATTATCAGAAACATGGAAATAGCAAATTGAAGTACTACAAGGAAACTCCTTACTCCTTTACTCTTCATTCCGGAGCGGACTTTTCCTTTCAAAACATCTACAACGCTGAAGGAAGTAAGGTAAAAAGCCGGATAACTTCCCGCTACGAAGCCAACGAAAATTATCAGGCCGATAATAGCTCCTATAAACCAAGGTTCAAGAAAGATCGTCATGCCTAATTCCTTTCCAGACAAAAGGTTGAACCAAGGCAAAAGAAAATAACATACACCCAACGCAATAGCAACGGCCATCAGACTGTACACCATAGACTCTGCCAGAAACTGGCCAATCATCTGCTCACGTAGTGAGCCAAGGGTTTTACGCAATCCTACTTCCTTCGCCCGTCCTGCGGCGCGTGCTGTAGATAGGTTCATGAAGTTGATGCAGGCTATAACAAGAATAAATAGTCCGACACCACCAAAGAAATAAACATATGTTATACTTCCTTTAGGTTCCAGATCACCTTGAGAAACCGAATGCAAATGGATATCGGTAAGCTTGGTAGAATAATACCCATATTCACCCCCCTGCTCGTCCAATTGTTTCAACGTCTTCCCCATAAAACGTTCCACTTCGGGACCGATGTATTTTTCAACCAG
>CAZAHL010000141.1:0-17574 GCA_964484845.1 uncultured Chryseolinea sp.
GGAAATACTTCTGTCACCAGTATCGGTGGAAAAGTATCATGGTCTACGTTTTCAGATGGCCGTTTTAAAAAAGAAGTAAAGGACGATGTGTCAGGATTAAAATTCATCAATCAATTGAGGCCCGTTAGCTATGCTCTTGATGAAAATGCGATTGATGAATTTTTACGGATACCAGATAGTCTGCAGTCGTATAACATGACCGCAAGAAAAATAGCTGTTCGACAAACAGGTTTTATCGCACAGGAAGTAGAAGCCATCATTAAAAAAACCGGCTATGTATTTCATGGTATTGAAGCTCCGCAAAATGAAGGCGATCACTATGCTATCCGTTATGCGGAATTTGTCGTGCCGCTGGTCAAAGCCGTCCAAGAGTTATCAAAGGAAGTAGAAGTGTTGAAACAGCAGCTTGCCAACGTCGAAAAAATCGCTGGTAGCGCGCCCACTGCAGAAGCTATCCTCTTTCAAAATACTCCGAATCCTTTTTCCAGAGATACCGAAATAAAAGTATCGTTGCCAGAAACAACAGAACAAGCCAACATTATTGTCTACACACTGGAAGGCAAACAATTAAAGGTGATCCCGATCCGTGAACGTGGCAATATCACTGTAAAAATCCTGGGGAATGAAATGAGCGCCGGAATGTACCTCTATACATTGATCGTTGACAATAAAATAGTGGATACAAAGCGAATGATTTTAACGGGGTATTGAGGCGTGGGGAAAGGTAATCGGTGATCATGTAATCGGTGGGGCGCGTAGGGAGGGAGAGAGAAGTAAGAGGTAAGAGGTAAGAGGTGAGAGGTGAGAGGTGAGAGGTGATAATGGATGAAGTTTACTGGTTCATTCTTAAATAAGTCAAGGTAAAGAACATAATAATCTAACATTCAAATTCTATGAAACACTATCTACTATCATTCGTCTTTATGATGAGTTTGCTTTCCGGCGCGTATGCGCAACTGAATCCACCAACCTATTACGGTACCGGCGTTGGTACGTTAGGAAAGGGAAGCAGTTATTTTGGCTTTGAGGCGGGGAAATCGGTAACGGAAGGCGGTGAAGGGGGAGAAAGCTACAACTCTTTCTTCGGAGAGTTGTGTGGCCAGGCTACCACTACAGGTCTTGGGAATACAGCGATGGGCTTTGAAGCTTTGTACAGCACGACAACACAGAGTAATAATACCGCGATCGGATTTGGATCGCTTTACAGCTGCATGGGCCATTACAATACCGCTGTTGGGTCCCATTCGCTAAATAATAATACTACTGGGGGAAGCAATACAGCTATCGGCACGTCAAGTATGGGCCTTAATGAGACAGGTTTCAGAAATAGTGCGCTCGGGAGTTACGCGTTGAACTCAAATCGAACAGGCCATGAGAATACAGCAGTTGGATATTCTGCTCTAAACTACAATTCAGGATCCAACAACACCGCTGTGGGAGGTTTGGCAAATTACAAGAATATAGCTGGTACCCATAATACGACGACAGGCCATAAGGCCATGTATGAAAATGTCTCGGGCCATTTTAATTCTGCTTTTGGAGTACAATCATTAATCGGTAACGAGACGGGATCATTTAATAGCTCGTTCGGCGCGTATTCTGGTCCGACTTCTATCAATCTTACAAACACAACTGCCCTGGGTTATAACGCTACGCCCACTGCGTCAAATCAGGTTCGGATCGGAAATACTTCTGTCACCAGTATCGGTGGAAAAGTATCATGGTCCACGTTTTCAGATGGACGTTTTAAAAAAGAAGTTAAAGATGACGTGTCGGGTCTGGAATTCATTAATCAGTTGAGGCCCGTTAGCTATGCTCTTGATGAAAATGCGATTGATAAATTTTTACGGATACCAGATAGTCTGCAGTTGTCTAACACGGCCTCAAGAAAAATAGCTGTTCGACAAACAGGTTTTATCGCCCAGGAAGTAGAGGCTGTCATAAAAAAAACAGGATATGTATTTCATGGTATTGAAGCTCCGCAAAATGAAGGTGACCACTATGCTATCCGTTATGCAGAATTTGTTGTGCCATTGGTGAAAGCTGTTCAAGAGCTAACTGCTAAGGGAGAAGCACAACAAAAAGAAATTGAGGTGTTGAAGCAGCAGCTTATCAGGCCTGGAGAGGGGTCTCTCGATGAACATTCCAGGGGCGCCGTCCTTTTTCAAAACAATCCGAATCCGTTTTCAGGAAACACAGAGATACGCATGTCACTGCCTGAAACTGCCGGACAGGCCAATATCATAGTCTATAATCTAGAGGGAAAGCAATTGAAAGTAATGCCCATCCGAACGCGTGGCAATACCTCCGTCACCATTCAGGAAATGATTTGAGTGCAGGAATGTACATCTACACATTGATCGTTGACAATAAAGTAATGGATTCAAAACGAATGATCTTGACAGGGTATTGAACTGCAAGGCGCAGAGAAGTGGTTGGGGGCGCGCATCGATTCGGGAGTGCGTGGGATTGGTGAGAGGTAAGAGGTAAGAGGTAAGAAGTAAAAGGTGAAAGGTGAGCGCGTAAAAAAACTTAAAGAGTTCTTCCTGTTACGAAGGCTGACTGGTCAAGTTTGAGCGTCTATAGTTGTTGCATTCTTTGGAGTGCAACGTGCTCAATACTTGCCAGTCTTGACAGGATCAGGAGAACGAATGATTTACTGTTCTGCGTAGGACTAAGTCGTGAAGTAAAAGGGCCTTGGTGTTCTCGCGCCTTTGCAGTCTTGATCAATTTCATAACAGATACCATATGCTAAACTTTAAAATGAATAAAATGAAAAAGTATGTTGCTTTTATGTGCTGCACGATACTCGCAGCCTGTACCGAATCCCTGGACCTTTCTTCGATCCATGATAAATCCGCTTTGAACAATCAAAATGCTCAAGCGCTCGGTATTGATGTCGGACCGGTTACTTCATTTCAATGGACCAAGCTTTCGACGCCACGCCCTGAATTCAGCAGTTCTGTGCAATTTCCAAGGCCTTATGTCATTGGGGAGAAGGTTTTTGTAAAGGCAGGGGATCAAGCGAAGTATCTTTTTAAATTAAGTGATACAAAAAAAAAGTGGGACTACATTTCGTCAGGGCCGGTCGAAGACGCTTTTGAAAATTGTACTAATTATGATAATCGGGAAAACTACATGTTCTCTTATGGATCGAAATTTTATTATTATTTTTTCGGAACATTCAAGTCGATGGACGTGAATACGGGTACCCAAGAAGAGCTGACACCATTTCCAGGACTTTGGAGAAGAGGAAAGATGTCTTTTGTTTTTGGCACGAAAGGCTATGTGATGGGTGGAGAGAGACTTATAAACAACGAATATCAAAATGTCAACGACCTATGGGAATATAATTTTGCAACGGATCAATGGACTTATAAAGGTGGGGTACCAGGAGGAAATAGAAGCGAAGGGGTTGCAATAGTGGTTAATGAAAAACTATATGTGGGTATGGGATCCAGGATGAATAACGGCGATGTGGAATATAAATATGATTGGTTACAAATTGACCTTTTCGGCCCAGGTCCTCATCAGGTTTTAGCGACATACCCCGGACCTCCATTTTTAAATCGTGAGGGACAGAAGCTATTTACAGCTAACAATAAAATATTTGTATGCGATGACGATTATCCAGTCGGCAATGAATTATTTGGATACAATCCAGCTACCAATGAGTGGTCTGAGCAAGATTCTCCCGTCAAAGACAATAACCCAAATTCTCATTTTTTCTTTTCCCTAGGAAGCGCTGGCTATATGATAAAAAATGACCTCAAAGAATTGTGGCGCTATAGCAGAACTTCTTTAGAGCCTACAAACCCGTAAACGCATAGCTCTTGACAGGACGTATCAGGAGCAAGAACGGATTGAATTATTTTCAAAATAGATATAGAACTTAGCGCCTTTTTGAAGAGCGATGTATTCACGACAGATGAACTCTGACATTGTCTTGAAAGTATAAATGTCGTCCAATAGTACCACGCTTGGAAGGTTAGGCATGATTCAAAAGAAAATCGCTCTAAACTTCGTAGACTGTGGTAAAAAAAATTGGAAACTGTTCCTTTGCTCCGAGTTCTGTATTTATCTTAAATGAAGACACTTTAGCACCAGCTTTCTACTCTGATGGAGAATAATACTACTTTACCTCTAGTGTTGAATAATGCATTCCTTCTGCAGTCTTGATCATAAATCTAAAGAGATTGTCTGTGATTTTCTTGGTTTGGGCGATAGAATAATTTGTTTGATCAACAACAAAATAAGATACCTCTTTGGGATTTTTTGTTACCAAGTGTAATTTTCTTGGATTTCCCTCCTCATCAATTTCTGCAATCGCAACGTACATATTCCTGTATGTTAGCGCCCATGAGTTTTGTTCGGCAAAAGGACTAAGACTAAAGTTTTGATTGATGTCGTTGTAAACAAGATAAACTTTGTTGTTGCTATGGAAAAAATAATGACCTATTAAATGTGATGCATGGTTTTGTCGTTGGAATTTCCTCACTATCTTATCCCATACCTCTGTTCCTGTACTATTTAAGGAAATTACATTTGTGGGGGAAGTATAGAAGGCATCCGAAGATTCCCCATCATTACCATAGCTCCTTCCCATGTGTGTCACTTGACCTTCTATTGAAAAAACAATGTTTCCATTTTGTAGCTTTGCAATATCCATTATATAAAAAGTTTCGTCTCTGTATCCCAGTATTGTAGCCTTTTTAAACTCATCAGAAATGGGTTGGGTTGCAAACTTCTCAGCCCGTAGTGTTGCTGCATTAATCTTGTAAAGACGGTATCCACGTTCTCTTTTCTTGGAATATATGCACGCCACCAATGGCTCATTATCCTCCAAGGCTGTCATATTAAAGTTGAATAGCTCAACACCCTCTTCTGCTGCAAAATAGTTTATTTCATGCAGTTGTGTTTTAGTAGCGTAAACGATGACAAAAGGATCAACATGCTTACGCTTTTTAAGATAATATCCTCCCATGTATAAGTAACCGTCTTCTGTGGCGCCAACTGAGCTTAAAACCATATCCTCAGTCTTAACTTCAAAAGTTTTTGACCATAGTGGTGCGAATGAATCACTGAAAGACTTTACATGAATTTTGCCCTGGTAACTTCTTATAAAAAGAATCTGCTTACCTTCTTTACATAGATGAACACCGTAAGAATCATCCTCTTTGGCAATCTGGAAAGTAGCCAATGACTGTGGTTTACCTGTTGCAGTTAAATCAGGATTAATTTCCTGAATGGAGGCAGTTATTTCACTATCCTTACTCGTGGAGTAGACGACATAGTATTTATGACCAACATTTAAGAAAGTTTTCCAAGATGCATTTGGATTCCCGATAACTTTCTTAATGTCAAACTTTTTTATTGTTGATGATAGGGTAACATAGTCTTTTAAGATTTCGATATTCATATCCTCATCTTTCCAGCTTATATGGTAAGCTGTGCTAGAAACAGTATCGATATAGGTGAGTTTAATGTCCTTACTTCCGTATTTTTCATCATAATGATTTAATTTGTAGTCAATCGGGATGCCGTGGGTAAACGTTAACTCTTGAGCAGATAAAATAGCGCTCAACAAAATGAGTTTGATTAAAAGAACGGATCGCATTATGGTCATGTTTTTATAAAGTAAATGAAAATACCTATGCCCATACGTTTGATGTAATAATTTGGGTGAATGAAAAGAATAGTACCTATTGGTCCGGATAATGAAATGGATAGCTGACCTTTCTCAACAAGTATTAAATTGGTTTTTCTTGATACCACACAGATCGGCAATTTCTTTTAAGTAGACATTATTGTGTGGAAACGACTCAACCTCACCTGAGGAAATCGGGATCGTTAAGGCTTGCCTTGATGAGTTGGATCGATTTAGCCAGAAAATAAATTCATTATCCGTTCACTGGCGATTAAACTCAATGCTCTATCGGATTTTTCTGACAAAAAATCGCTCCCAACCTGGAGAGCAAATTTGGCGTTATGAATTAGTTGAAATGATAGCGGTCTCTATTAGAGTTTCACATTTCTTTCTTAAGCAGAAACCTTATGCGCATATCTGAACCCAGATTCCGCGCTTACCTCACACGTTCCCCGAAGCTGAAGACTCTGAATTTGATATCAAATCGTCTGATAAGAAATGATCCGTTACTAAGCGACGGTGAGGATTTGCTTGCTGTACTTATTGCGATATTCGACCGGAGTAAGACCAGTCACTTTTTTGAAAACAGAACGGAATGATTTTGAATCGGTGTAGCCCTACATCTCACATTTCGCGTTGTAAAATAAGCATGACTGTTACGTTTGAAAACATTTTGAATTCACCGCATGCCTTCTTTGGAATCAATACCAACGAGAAAAATGGATGAGTCTAACTGTCGGGTTGGATTTTTGTTTTAACGCGGAAATTATCCCAGCTGCATCACTTTTTTGTTTACAAATAAAAGTAAAGCGGCTTTTTTATTTATAGCTATGTGAATTCGAGATTGTTATTTGAATAATAAAGAGTCTCTTATGTGTTTAGGATAATCGCTTCGGATAAAATCAGGCTGACTTGGAGAAGCTCGATGGTGGTTCACCTGTTACGCGTCAGAAAACGAGAAGATAGCGTTAATTTGTACTTGGAGGGTCGTCTTCTTTGGAGGTCTTTAACCAGAGCCGACGTTCGACTTTATTTGATTTCGCCTGTTGGGGCACGGTGCGTTTCGTTTTGTGTGAATCATTTCTAGTAGCAAATTAGATTGGCTTGGAAATTGGTTGTTAGCTTTTAAACGGCTTTTCCACCGCTAAATGATAAACATGAATGTAAAAGATAAAAATTATCAGGCCGTTTTGAATTCCATTTTATGGAGTTTGGTTTGTTTATGCAGTTGCTCTTATTCCTCCAACAAAGATGCATCTATTGGTAACAAGCATTCTCATGACACTGTTACATTCATTTTTAGACAGTTCCCTTTATTGAGCGACGGGAAAAAATTTAAAAGCGGATCTGTCTGGAAGTCAAATTCTCAGAATTTTTTATTCAAGGATGAAATAAATACTTTGAACCTAAACCCAAAGGTCACTCCAGAAAATGTTCAATTGTAATTGCTACTGTCAGTAAACAAATAATGGTGTTACATAGAATTAATTTAGTTGAGTCTTTTCAATATTTTTTTGAGAAAGGAGATTCTGTGTTATTCACTTATATCAATGATTATCCTCATGCTTTGGTTCTCAATCGTAAAACTCTGGAGCATGATCTAAACTGGGAAAGTAAATTTAGAAACCAAAAATTGAACAAGGGTGAGTTTTCTGCTTCGGCAAAATATTTACATCCTGAACTAAGTGTTGAATCCCTGATGGATATGAACTTTAATAAAAATAAAATAGAGTTTTATCCACTGTTGTTAAAGGAATTAAAAGAAGAGGAAGAATTTCTGGACTCC
Source organism: uncultured Chryseolinea sp. (assembly GCA_964484845.1). Classification (GTDB taxonomy): domain Bacteria; phylum Bacteroidota; class Bacteroidia; order Cytophagales; family Cyclobacteriaceae; genus Chryseolinea. The sequence goes on from CAZAHL010000141.1 coordinate 7,434, forward strand.
CTTCATACTTTCAGTCTTATCTCAGAAGATATTTACAACCATTTTAAGGACCGCGTTAGGTACAATATTTTAGCGTTAGAGGTGGATAATAATAGATTGGATTCTATAAAGATCAAGGAAATTATTGCGAATCGCGGGAACCTTTCAACAACTCCATATTCTAATTTCGATTCCTTTTTAGGAACAGTAGTCGCTAAATTATTTATCAATGGAACAAAGTTAATTAATACAGGCAGCGGTTTTACCAGAGATTACAGAGCTGTCTTTGATAAAATCCGAGCTAGCACGTTGTTCCCAAAGGAAGTAAAGGATAAAATTTTATTTCAGCAAATCACTCACATAGCTACTAATTTTTCGCTCAAAGATTTCAAGACTTATTATGAGAAATTTAAACACGAAAACGCCGATACTTCCCTACTCAATAAGATTAGATCGACCTATTTACTCGATTTTGAAGAAATAAGAAATTCATCAAAGAATCTTCACGTAATAACTTTGGGCAAACGAAAATTCACTTTGGATACAATAAAAAGTATGCACAAGGGTAAACTCATCTATGTGGATTTCTGGGCAAGCTGGTGCGGACCATGTAGACAAGCAATGCCTTCGTCAAAAAAGCTGATGACAGAATATGCAGGGCAGGTAAAGTTTGTTTATTTATCAAGTGATAGGGATTTCGAAAAATGGAAAAGCGCAGTAAGGGATGAAGGGTTAGAATTTTACGAGGATAGCTATCTGATGATCAACGCCCAGGCTTCCATATTTCTTAAAAATTTGAAATTTAGCAAAATTCCTAGATACATGCTTTTCGATAAAACAGGAACCTTGATTCACGGCAATGCTCCCGGACCTAATACCGTTGAAATTAAAAAATTGATTGCGCAGAACCTGGCTAATTGAGCTAAGACTTATGATGAAATTTTCCGATAGTGCATATATGGGTATAACTCTGAGATTTATTGATGTGGTGAGGGAGTTTTAGTCTTTTAATTTGTGCGGCATAGATCATCCGTTATGCCCCATAACAGAAAATCAGAAGGAGATTTTGGCTTCAATCAGAATGGGATTTTTCCGCGTAGGCAGCAAGTTGTTTCAAGGTGGCATACGCTAGAATTGAAACGATTGTGATAGAAATTAGAAGCGGAAGGATTAACATAAACCAGTTTATATCATCGTCGACTGAAATATATTCCGGTTTAAACTTCGACCAGTCCTCAATCTTAACTGCCTCATTTTCAAAAATTTTAGGATAGAAATGAAGGCGCATCTTTTCATGAAACGCATTTGTTTTATCTAGGAATTTTAAATGATCTCTCAGACTGGTTTTCGCAATATCGTTGTAGAGTAATTGTGCATGCATCGTTGGTATAACAAGTCCAAACGATCGACTTGCTTCTTCTCTGAGCAAGATCTTATTTCTCATTTCCTTACTCTGCTGTAAGGATTCATCGTCGCCCATCTGTTGCATGGCGTAATACAGCGGCCAGCTAAAGGATCCTTCGGGCACACCAAATTTTTCGAACTGAGGATAATGAGCATAGAATTTGCTCATCGTGACTTTCTTATCCATATCCCACTTCTCATGATAACCATCCCGCTGTTTTACCATTGTGCTTAATGCCTCAGGAATCGGGTACTGGTTAGCAACATAATTGTTTGCGAACGCTGGTAACAAAATGGCAAGTGTTATCCAGGCTGAAAGCAACGTAAGCACATTAAAGCTTGAACTGCGCTTGAACGAGACTATTAGCATGGAAAGCGCGAACCAAAATGCTAAGTAGAAAATACTGAGCAGTACAAATCCGAGGAGTGCCTTGCTAAACGGAAGAGATAAAATGACTATAGCTAAGACAAAAAGAACAAGGAGTGCAGCGCAAAGAAAGAGTGCTCTCACCGAGAGTTTGGTGAACAGGAATTGTAAGGTTGATCTGGACTGCACAGCTACTAACCGCCATGTACCGCTTTCACTTTCCTCCGACAATAGGTTGAATGTAAAAGCAATGATCACTAATGGAAAAAGGTAAATGATCACGAAACCCAGGTCAAGGTTGCCGGACTGTAGATTGCTCGGGTTGTTGAGATCGGTGTCGTATTTCTGTGCTTCGAGTGTGCGAATTGTTACGCTTTGTATACCGGGGTTTACATCACGTTGCCCGATCGATAACGCCGTGAGCGGATCAGGTTTGCTAATCAGGGCAAAGCGCAGGTAGTAAAGCAATAGGCCCATTTCATCATTGACAGCTACATTCCGTTCAATATGCTCCTGCTGATGGTGTGTTACTTTGGAAATGATGTCCTCCTGTTTGTCCAGGAATTGCTTGCCTGTGAGTATGCCAACGACGCCTGTTAAGAGAATCAGAAGAAAAGAAATCCATACCAGACGCGTACGGAAGAATTGTTTTATCATTAATGAGTACATAATTAAATTGCTTTTGCTTTTTTGGCGACACGACTAATCAACAACAGCGAGATAGCACCCCACCCTGATAGTGAAATAATGGACCATACTTCACTTCGCAGAGCAGCAGCGATGCCGTTAAATCGTTGTTTGAAATCCGGGAGGTTCCTCCAATGATCCTGGCTTATGGTGTGCGGCTTGTCATTCGGACCAGGCCTCTTATTGCTAATCAATTCCATTTGTAGCTCGTTCATTGTCTGTGCCATTTGATAGCGGTAGTCTTCCGCCTCTTTTTGAAAAGCCACGTACGATTCGAAGTCAGTACCAGTAAGCGCCATCGAAATATTTTTGATCGCCTGATAAGGATTGAAAAGAGCCGAGACCTTTGAGATCCCGTTCTGCTTTCGATAGTCGTTAAGCAATTCCTTTAAGTGATGATTGTAAATCTGTGCGCTTATTCTTTCTCCCTCTCGCATCTGGAAGCCGCTGTAATTGAAAGGCAGTTGCTCAACAGAATCCACGTGATGGGCAAGAAGCACTGAATCCTTCAATGCCTGATAGTGAGCATCATCCGGGTTGTGGCTGTCACCTTCCTTTATAATATCCTGCTCGACTGCAGTTTCAAATTCAATTTTGGAAAGTGAAGGATAAAAATAACTTCCAAGCGCCTGCGTTGTCTTAGGCACGACGACAATCATAAACAACCACAGGGCCAGCAAGGTCATTAACGCATTTTTTGATGATGAACTAATAGAAGAAATCAATACGGTGATGATGCACAGAACATAGAGGAAAAGCAGGTAACTCAGCATGAGAGATGCATAACGCATTAACACATCGGTCGTAAGCGCATCGCCTGATGTAGTGAGCAATAGGAGTAGCGTTATTGTTGCTAGTGGTATAAAAATGAGTAGCGCCAGTGCCATAAGGCCGACGGACTTTCCTACCAATACATTCTTCCAGCCAGCGCCCTGAATGAGTATGACTTTTAGTGTTCCGTTTTCACGCTCCGATGCTACCGATGCGAATCCCAAAAAAAAGATGATCAGCGGAAGTACAACTTGCATGAGCATGGCTATACTGATCTCGCCAAATCTAAGCGAGCCAGTCGAAAAACTAGCCTCAGAAAAGTTAATCGTATTTTGCTTGTGAGCTTCCAGGAAGACTGCGTTCCCTGTGAAGCTTTCCAGTCCGAAGTCAAACATGCTCAATGGGTGTTTGATTCGGAAAGCAAATGAACCATAATGTGCCATGCGGTGAGGATGTTTATCCGGGTTGCTCTCCCAACTTTCTCGCACCTCTTCCTGGTAATGTTTCCGAATTCCATTTTGAGTGGAATAGGTCTTCCATCCGCTATAGGCTGCATAGCCAAGCATGATGGCCATCACAATTAATATTCCATAAAGTGATTTTGATCGGAATGTGCTTTGCAACAATTGCATCGCTATCAATAAAGAAACCTGTCGTTGCATGCGTGTTAGAATTTATAGGTAGCGGTTAGCATATAGTTTCGTGGTGCACCAGGAAACAAGCGCAGGTAATTCTGTGCACCAATCCAATAGGTAGTATCCAACACGTTGTTGATGTTCAGCGCGAGCTGCATGTTTGCTTTGGATGGCGTATAATAAATGGCCACGTCCATGGTGGCATAGCTGGGCACTTCGAAAGCGCGCGTGAACCATGGAACTTTGCTGCCGCTATATTGAGCGCCTAATCCTATACCTAAATCCTTTAGCGGAGTTTGCTGAGAGAAGTTGTAACGTGTCCACAAGCTGGCACTGTTCGTTGGAACATTTTCTTTGCGTTTACCTTCGAGTGTTGCGTCACCGTCAGCTTCGATCGTGGCATCGATATAACTGTAAGAAGCGTTTACCTGCCAATTGGGTAAAATGTATCCGGCCAGTTCCAATTCAATACCCCTGCTTCTGTCGGCTCCCCGCTGCACTAACGAATCTGGATAGGCAGGAAGGTTTGCATTGATGAGAATATTTTTCTGATTGATTTCGTACAGGGCCAAAGTCATCGTCACTTTATTGTTAAAGAACTCGCCTTTAGCGCCTAGTTCTTTCAGATCACTGATCAATGGCTTGAAACGCGCCGGGGAGTTAGGATTCCAAAAGTATGCTCCCGTACTGGGCATGAGTGATACGGTATTAGACTGTGGCTGAAATCCTTCCAGATAAGTAGCATAAATATTTACTTGTTTTGTGACTTCATAAGTAAGTCCTATTCTTGGTATCAATGCAGTATTCTCAAACGAAGCCTCACCAGGAGCATTGTAGTTGGTAATGTCTTCATACCATTCATTCCGTAGACTCAATAGTGCCGAAAACTTTCCAAGCCTGAATTGCTCCTGCACGTACACAGCATGTGTTGTTGTAAGGGCTGACGGGACAGCAGTCCGAGCGTTCAACACATAGTCATCCACATTGCGGATTGTATAAGACGGATCATTGAGATTGAAATGATTTACGTTTGGCTTTGGTAATGTTTTATTGTCAACAGTGATGGTTTGGTAGTTGGCCGCATTCGCCGATACAAAACTGCTCGCGACTGTTCCATCCTTTAATAAATACCCACGTGCTGCATTTTGTCCACCGCCTTTGGTTTTATTCCACCGGCTCATGTCATATCCAAACAAAAGCTTGTTTTGAATTTTACCTATACCGAAATCAAGATTAAAATAGGCGTTTAGGTTATCCGTGTTCCAGTACTGCTGCCGTTGTACAAACTGCATGGCGGCAAGGTTTGTGACCGGTTGATTATCGATGTCCACTGCGAATGCATTGTTGGTACGATGTTCCTGTAAGTTTTCTGTCCAGGTCTGCTTCATGTAGGAAGCATTGAAACTAAAGTTGTCAGTAAATTTGTGGGCAATGTTTGTCATAATAATCACTTCCTTAGATTTGAAGAAATCATTGGCTGCACCGAGGTTTAAGCTTGTCGGTGTACTATTCAGATCCGTCACTCCGGCAATTGCTCCAAAAATAGGTTGACCACGATCAAGCGTTCCTGTGCTGTTGCTATAAATCATCTCTACATTGATCGCCGTTTTATCGCTGGGGATATAACTGATGGACGGAGAAACGAGCAGTGCATTATTCTTCACCAGGTCTCGATACGACCTTGCTTCCTGTAGGCCTGCGTTGATTCTGTACAATAAGGTCTTCGATTCATTTAGTGGCCCTGTAAAATCTAATGTTGCCCGGATGGTATTAAAACTTCCTACCCCCATGCTTATTTCTTTTCGACTTGTGGCAAGTGGTTTTTTAGTAACCATGTTAATACTTCCTCCGGGGTCTACACTTGAGAACGTCACGGAAGCCGGGCCTTTCAATACTTCCACGCGTTCAATGTTTGATGTGATGGGTTGAAGAAAGTAATACTGACGAGTACGCATGCCATTGATAATCTGACCTTCCTCGTTTTGACTGATGCCTCTTATGTTATATTGATTGTAAAAACTCGACGGCGCTACTCCACCGACGATCCGTACTGCATCGGCCAGTTGAAAAGCTTGCCTGTCAGACATCAGTTCCTTCGTTACAGTAGACAGGGATTGTGGCAGCTCTTTATTCTTGATGGCCGTTTTGGTTGCTGAAAACGAATAGTCACTGTTGTAGTCGCGGTCAAGTCTGCCGACAACTTCAACGGTCTGTAACTCCTGCGTGTATTCGGTCAGTACTATAGTGCCCAGATCATATGCTTTCATTTCCGAGAACGTGTATGATTTGATGTACGGATCGAAGCCAAGAAATCTGACTTCAACATCATACACTCCCGTGTGCGAAAGTTCAATTCGAAATGAACCGTTTGTCGCTGTAGTCACACCATTATTCTTTGTGCCGAGGGCGAGTGAAACCGTAGCGCCTGGAATAGCATGCTGCAATTGATCTACGACCTTACCCATGATATTGAGTTGAGAAAATACCTGACTGTATGTGATGATAGACAGTAACAGTAGAATTGGTTTCATGAATGTTCAGCGATTAGATGGTTTCGAGGTATAGTTGTTGTAGTTGATTGGCGTTGATACCAACATTCGCAAGTTCATGAACAAGTGATCCTGCTCTCATGATGCCGATGCGAGTGCCCACATTCACAGCATTAAATATGTCATGCGTAGCCATAAAAATAGATTTGCCATTTGAAGAAAGTTCTTTGCATATAGCAGTGAACTCGACAGTTGCTTTTGGGTCAAGCCCTGAAGTTGGTTCATCCATAAAAATCGCTTCAGCATTTTTTGCGAGTGCAATGGCGATGCTTATTTTTTGACGCATGCCTTTTGAATAAGTGGCTAAGCGTTTACTATGGGCTTCAGTGTGTAAGCCAACTTGGCTCAAAAAGTCCTTAAGTATGGTATCGGAATATTTAAAGCCAGCAAGTCGGCTGAAGAAATCCAAATTTTCTACCCCGGATAAATTCCCATAGAGTTGTACCACTTCTGGGATATAGGCTATCAATTTATTTGTGGCTGTACCGTTAGATTTAACTTCGATGTCATTTATTAACGCCTTACCACCACTGGCTTCAATAAATCCAAGAAACAAGTTGATCGTGGTTGTTTTGCCGGCTCCATTTTGACCGAGCAGACAAAATATTTCTCCTCGTTCTACTTCAAAGGAAACGCTGTTTAGCGCTGTCATACCGTTGTATGATTTTGTCAAGTTTATGGCTTTTAACATTAGTTTATGGTTTGAGCGTACCAAACATTTTTGATTGATCAGTCAATATCGCAACGGTCAGACCACTGTGTTTTGACAGCGGTGTGCTGGCGAATTGTTTGAGTGATTCATGAAATAAAGCATTTGCTTTTATCCACGCAGTGAGAAAAGCGTTGCTTTAATGAAATTTAGAGAATGACCTTCCTGAGAAAGCGCTAAGCTAAACCTAGAAGATTCTCTTGTAAATCGAAGTGATTAAAAGACGGGCGGAGCGCGTGAACAAAGGTGAATTGAGAGATCTGTTATCAGAAAGTCGGTAACGGAACTATTGGATACCGATGCATGCAAAATTGTTGCGAAAGTATCATTCGCCGGTAAAGAGTGCCCGTTATAAACTGCTAATTCACACAACGAGCATTTTTCTGAATTCGTGATATGTGCTTGATGTTTGCAGGTATTTTTTTCGTGATGAAAAATATTTCGGTGGCAGGGGTCTTCTTCTTGCTGAAGAGAATGTACAATGCTTTCCTGATGCTCATGCTGTAGGATTTTATGAATCTCCTTACTTTGAGAGCCTAATAAATAAAGAAATAATAAAGAAATAGTTAACGCCCTGCTCACGAGCAGGGTTAGTGATTTCCTTTTTATATTTCTTTTACTATTCACGAGTGGTTAGAAGCAGCGATGCAAACTAGAAAAGAATTTAATTAAATGCAACATTGATGCATTTAATTAGATCGATAAAAATGAATAAACTATAGAGTTCTTTCCAGCCAAGCATTGCAGTAAAATCAAAATTAGATTTGTATTTAACAAGTAATAACCGAACCACCATGGACAGAAAGATCAGCCCAACCCACCATAGGAAGAGAAAAACAACGCTGATTCTAACCGCTATCGTTGCAGTAGTTGTGTTGTCAGTAGTGATAACTATTTTATGGAAAGACAAACCATCAATAAAGAGACCACAGGAACCTACAAAGCCATACGCTTACTACAGCGAAGATGTGACGTTCCGAAATTTGCAGGCTAACATTACTTTAGCCGGAACGTTAACCTTACCGAGCAAAGAGGGAAACTATCCAGCTGTCATCCTCATTACGGGAAGTGGACCTCAAAATAGAGATGAAGAGATGTTAGGGCACAAGCCCTTCCTGGTAATTTCAGACCATTTGACCAAAAATGGAATTGCAGTTTTGAGATATGATGACAGAGGTTTTGGCCAATCAACGGGCGACTTTAAATCAGGAACCTCCGGTGATTTTGCTACGGATGTGGAAAGTGCTATCTCTTACCTTAAAACGAGAAAGGAAATAAAAAGAAACGAAATTGGTTTGGTGGGTCGTAGTGATGGAGCAATGATTGCTCCAATGGTAGCGACAAAATCTCAAGATGTTGCCTTTATCGTTTTGCTGGCGGGGCCTGGGATTCAAGCACGCAAATTGTTATTAGCGCGACGGGAGTTGATGACAAGAGCAATGGGTCTGTCTGAGGAGGCAAAAAAGAGCTATGAAAAAATACTCGAAATAGTTTCAGAATCCAACGACCCTCAAACCTTAAAAGATGATTTAACCCAATTTGCAAAGGAAAATTTAGAAAGTATTCCAATCCCCCCTAGATTACCACCGGGTATGACAAAAGAGGAATTCGTTGCTGCTCAAATGGATGAATTTACATCTCCTTGGTTTACCTTTTTATTAAATTATGATCCGGTTCCTACATTAGAAAAAGTAACATGTCCAGTCCTGGCGCTAAACGGGGAGAAAGATGTACAAGTACCGTCTCAAGAAAATTTAACAGCAATAAGCAATGCGCTAAAAAAGGGAGGAAATGACAACGTCACTATAAAAGAGCTTCCAAATCTGAACCATTTTTTTCAGGAATGTAAAACAGGCTCATTAAGTGAATACGCAACTATAGATCAAACATTTTCGCCAATAGCATTGGCGGAAATATCAGATTGGATATTGAAACAGTTAAAATAAATGGGTACTTCAACGCAGCAATAATCATATTCACATCTGAATATGACCATTCCAAAAGAAGGGGAGGGCGATATTCTAAAATTTAGATTTATAAGTTTGTATTAGGATAAATTTGAAAAAACAAGAATAGCATGAGGCCTTCCGTAATGATAATTGATGATGAAGAGAATCTCCGGAAGCTTTTAGCACGTGTAATAGAATTAGAAGGGTATGCCGTCAGTCAAGCTCGTAACATAAAGGAAGGACTTGGTGCACTTAGTAAAGAATCGTTTCAAGTCGTCATTTCTGACGTCAAATTACCAGATGGGAATGGCGTTGAATTGACTGCAAAAATAAAACATGATTTTCCAGCGATTGAGGTCATAGTACTTACTGCTTATGGGACTATTGAAGATGGAGTTAAAGCTATTAAGAATGGTGCCTTCGATTATTTGACAAAAGGTGATCATAACGAAAAAATTATACCGCTGTTAGCCAAGGCCTCTGAAAAAGCACTGTTGCAACAAAAGGTCCAGAACCTTGAGTTAAAGCTTCAGGGTAAATTCGGCTTTAATAATATTTTAGGAAACAATAAAATATTACTCAACAGTATCGGGCTTTCGAGAAAGGTTGCTGGTATGGATACCACAGTTTTATTGCTTGGAGAAACCGGAACGGGCAAGGAAGTTTTTGCGCAGGCAATACATTACGAAAGTTTGCGAAAATCAAAACCCTTTGTTGCTTTGAACTGCAGTGCTTTTCCCAAAGATTTATTGGAGAGTGAACTTTTTGGTCATGCAGAAGGGGCTTTCACGGGGGCTGTAAAATCAAAGAAAGGATATATTGAAGAAGCGCACGAAGGAACCTTGTTTCTTGATGAGATCGGAGAAATGAATATTGATCTTCAATCAAAGCTCTTAAGAGTCCTGGAAACTGGTGATTTCTACCGAGTAGGCGAAAGCAAATCTCGACATGTCAACGTTCGATATATCGCAGCAACTAACAGGGATCTGGAGAAGGAATCAGAAACGGGCAATTTCCGGAAAGATCTTTTCTACAGGCTCTCAGTTTTTACAATCTCGCTTCCTGCGCTTAGGGACCGTAAGGATGATATT
>CAZAHL010000142.1:0-17528 GCA_964484845.1 uncultured Chryseolinea sp.
TCCAGTCCATCCGATGTGAGATCAACCCAAACGGAACCATCCTCTTTTTTGAAGGAGACACCACTGGCCACACCTTTTAAAACTTCTTCTTTTCCCAGGAGATAAGTTTCTGATTCGTAATAAAGTTTTTCAAAGTCAACGCCCATACGCGTATAGGTTCCATTGAACCCGCTGTATACCCACGCATTCATCATCTTCCAGAGTTCAATAGTTTCCGGATCCTTCTGCTCCCACTTACGAAGCATATCTACCGCCATTAACATGATAGGTGCTTGTTTTTCTGCCTCCTCTTCCGCAATTCCCTGGCTCTTTAACTCGCTCACCTGAGCTTTGTAGGCTTTGTCAAAAGCCACATAATATTTACCAACGAGATGATCCCCTTTTATACCTGCACTTTCCGGAGTTTCTCCGTTACCATAAAGTTTCCATGCGGCCATCGATTTGCAGATGTGAATACCCCGGTCATTGATGATTTGTACTTTGTGTACGGTATAACCATTTGCTTTGTAAATTTCAGCCACACTGTATCCCAAAAAATTATTTCGCAAATGGCCTAGGTGTAAAGGTTTATTTGTGTTCGGCGATGAGTATTCAATCATAATTTCCATCCCATTGTCTGGAAGCTGCCCAAAGCTTTTATTCGCATAAATAGATTGAAAGACCTCTATCCACGCGCTATCGCTTAACATCAGGTTAAGAAATCCTTTGACAACATTATACGTGACTACAATGGTGGAGTGTTGAAGAAGATGTTCTCCAATGAGTCGCGACGTTTCTTCCGGACCTTTCCTTGATAATTTTGTTAGCGGAAAACAAACCAATGTGTGGGATCCTTCAAACTCCTGGTTTGTAGGTTGAAGTTGAATATTCGTTGCAGGTTGATTAAATAAAGTTGAAACAGCATGCTCTATTTCAGAACGAAGGACTAAATCAAGATTCATGGAACATTAATCAAATTTCAATTTTAAGGAGCGGCTGTATTTCACGCAAAGGGCGCAAAGGAGCATCCGCAAAGAGCGCAAAGAAGTTTGCATTCTTGCGCGGACGAGCATCTGAACTTTGTAGCAGGCAAAATCTACCACTCCAAGATATAAGCAAAAATAAGAGGTGCTACGATGGTAGCATCGCTTTCAATGATATACTTAGGGGTTTCAATACTTAATTTCCCCCATGTAATTTTTTCGTTGGGTACGGCCCCCGAATAAGATCCGTAGCTTGTTGTCGAGTCGCTGATCTGACAGAAATAACTCCAATAGGGTACGTTGTCTTGTTCCAGATCCTGATGCAACATAGGGACTACACAAATTGGAAAATCTCCGGCAATACCTCCTCCGATCTGAAAAAATCCAATACCATCTTTGCCGGAATTTTTTATGTACCAGTCGGCGAGCCAGACCATATATTCAATACCGCTCTTCATAGTAGAAGCTTTCAGTTCGCCGGTATACACATAAGAGGCGAAGATGTTACCCATCGTCGAATCTTCCCAGCCCGGCACAACCATGGGCATATTTCTTTCTGCAGCAGCAATCATCCATGAATTGTTAGGATCGATTTCATAATACTGTTTCAGATCGCCACTGTTGATCATTCTGAACATGAACTCATGAGGAAACAGCCGTTCCCCTTTATCCTCCGCATCTTTCCAGACTTTAAACAAATGCTTTTGAAGTTTTCTGAAAGCTTCTTCTTCTGGTATACAGGTATCGGTTACTCGGTTCAAATGATTTTGAAGAAGATCCCATTCTTGCTGCGGGGTCAGGTCTCTGTAATTTGGAATTCGCTTATAATGCGAATGGGCGACCAGGTTCATGATATCTTCCTCCAGATTCGCACCTGTACACGAAATAATCTGTACTTTATCTTGACGTATCATTTCTGCGAAGCTAATGCCCAGCTCGCCCGTGCTCATGGCACCGGCAAGGGTTACCATCATCTTTTTTCCTTCTGAAATATGTTTTTTATACCCCTTGGCCGCATCTACTAACGCTGCAGCGTTGAAGTGTAAATAATGCTTTTCAATAAAGTTAGAAATTGGTCTATTCTGACTCATGATCCGGTTGATTGAAGTGAAACTCGTATTTCGGGCGAAATTAACTAAAAAGGACGACGTTTATGGCTTATTTTTGATACCTCAATAATTGATATCGCTTCATGGTTGGATATAGAATTGTTTTTTCATCCGTTGTCGTATTTGTTGGAAGTTTCTATACGCACGCGCAGAATCAGGATAAAGATGGCTTTGTACTGGTGAAACAATCGGGTACCACTTCAGTCTTTGAACGGTGGATAACGTTTCCTAAGTCGGACCCTCCGATCAAGGCACGAGAGGTCAAAGGGATATTTTTTTATCGCAACACCATTGCCGCCGGTATGAATCTGATTCAGGATGAAAAAAAAATCATGGAGTGGCAAAAACATGTGAGTGAATTTAAAGTGTATCCCCAATCTGATACCGCCAGCTGGATGGAATATTCGTACCATGATATTCCCTGGCCTGTCAGTGACCAGGATCATTTTTTGAAGTATACCATTGAGGAATACAAACCCGGACGGATATTCGTAACTTTCGAGTCGCACAAAAATGAAATGCTTGCGCCGGTACGCAAGGGTGTGACCCGCATGCAACTCTCTGGTAGCTGGACTTGGGAACGAATTAACGCCAATGAGACGAAGACAAGCTACCGCATTTTATCTATGCCAATCGGTATTCCCAAATGGCTGACCGATCCTATCATTCGCAACAATATCATGACTACCATTGAAGAATATATTGCGCTCCTTGAACCCGGTGTTACGAAAGAAAAATAAATTTTACTGAAAAGGTTCGTTCTGGTTTAGTCAATAATATTCACGATTCTTCATGGGTTTATTATTATTTTGTTAAGGTTTAGAAAGTAACAATAACCCCGCCGCGTGCCCATCCCAATCGTTGGCATAACTGTTAACTTCAAAAACCATCAGACTCCCATCGAATTTTTGTAAAGTTGAATGTTCTGATTTCAAAACATTGATTGATCGAATCTTAGGCAAGGCGATAGGCAGTAAAAACCAGTGCCTAATTCACAGAGAACGTTAAAAATCTAATAGTCGATCGAGCAGCTCGAAGATCATTCCGCCAACACGGGCCTGTTCACGATGGACTTAGCTGTTGCTTCCAGAATTTCAAAAGCACTCTCTGCCATCCGGTTCTCAGTATCCAGGGTGGGGTTTACTTCGACAATTTCCCACGCGCACACTTTTGGGCTTTTGGCCAATTCTGCATTTAATATCTTAGCCTCCTCCACGGTTAATCCGTTGGGCACAGGGGTACCCGTACCGGTAGAAATACGGGAGTCGAGTGTATCTACATCAAAAGAAACATAAATAAGGTCGCAGTGATCAAGCATTTGCAGCGCTTTTTCAGCGACTTTCGCCGAGCCCAGTTTTTTTATATCTTCTGTCTCAATAAAATTAATATTGTATTTATTGATCAGGTAGTTCTCAGGTTTTTCAAGGTCGCGAACACCTACATAAACAATATCCTCGGGATAAACTTTTGGCCCAGGAATCCCCACATCTTTAATCTGTTCCCAATATTCCAGCGTTTCACCCCGCGGGTCGTTTACTTTACACTCCAAGTTATCAATTCCGCAGGCCATAGAGAGTGCCATTCCGTGCATATTCCCGGAGGGCGTAGTAAAAGGTGTATGAATATCCGCGTGGGCATCGATCCAGATAACACCCAATCGCAATTTCGGATCTGCTTTCTTTATCCCGGCAATCGTGCCGTATGCGGTGCAATGATCACCGGCAATAATAAGCGGGAAATTCTCCTCCCAAATAGTCTCATAAACCTCCAGACACACCCTTTCCTCCATGATCATAACACCATCGATGAACTTGGCATAAGAATGTTTGGCCCCATCAAAGAGAAGTTCATTGACATTCTCCACTTCTACAGACTCATATTGCTTGAAGAAATCGGAATTTAAATCAAGACTGGCGATTTTTATGGCTTCCACTCCAAGACTGGCTCCACGCGTTCCAGCCCCAATCTCAGATTTCACTTCTATAATCTTTAATTCTTTCACAGGATAATATTTTTGAATAAGACTGCTGGTTAAAAAAGAAACTTGCGTTCTCCCACAAAACCCCTTAGAGATCGGGCAAGGCTTTTGTCCCGATGAATTTCGGCACAAAAATCAAATAGGAAAAACGATTAACCATGCGTTCTAAATGTGTATTGCAAAGATGGCAAATTTATCACAATATTGCACCACTTTCATCATGAGGTTAATTGTAAATCACGGTTAATCAAAAACCTGAAAGCGTACTCACGAATAACCCTATTAACCCGATAAAGTTTATTTACGGTTAACCAATAACGATTAACGTTCAAACGATTCAATGAAGAGTTACCGCGAGCTGATTGAGCAAACCTTCGAGTTTCCACAAAGAGAATTTAAGGTACGCGACCACGAATTGCTATTTAACGATGTCCCATTGATGGATATCATCAAGCAATACGGCACTCCCCTAAAACTGACTTACCTGCCACGAATAAGTGAGAATATCCGGTTTGTTCAGGCTACATTCAATAGTGCCATAGAACGCTTTAAGTACAATGGAAAATACACGTATTGCTATTGTACAAAATCGTCCCATTTTGCTTTCATCATGGAAGAGGCCTTGAAAAACTCGGATGTACATATGGAGACGTCCTCTTCGTTTGATATTCCCATTGTCAGAGCTCTTTTTGAAAAAGGGAAAATCACCAAAGATGTTTATATTCTTTGTAATGGATTTAAAATGCCTTTGTACAGGCAGTATATCAGTGAGATGCTGAACGATGGCTTTCACAACTGTATACCTATCCTTGACAATCTGGGCGAAATTGATTTCTATGAACAGAATGTCAACGTCCCTTACAAAGTTGGGATTCGACTGGCCGCTGATGAAGAACCTAAGTTTGAATTTTATACATCAAGGCTGGGTATTCGCTACAATGACGTCAATGCTTTCTACAAAGATAAAATTGCAGATAGTGATAAGGTATCCCTTAAAATGCTCCACTTTTTTATCAACACCGGGATAAAAGACACTGCTTATTATTGGAGTGAGTTAAGCAGGTTCATATTTAAATATTGTGAACTGAAAAAGATCTGCCCTACGCTTGATTCCATTGACATAGGCGGAGGGTTTCCTATTAAGACTTCGCTGACATTCCATTATGACTACAAGTATATGATCGAACAGATCGTGGAAAATATCAAATGGATTTGTGATAAAAATAATGTTCCTGTCCCGAATATTTTTACTGAATTTGGTAGTTATACCGTTGGTGAAAGTGGCGCGGTTTTGTATTCGCTGGTGGATCAAAAGCTACAGAATGATAAAGAGCTTTGGTACATGATCGATGGGTCGTTTATAACACACCTGCCAGATGCATGGGGGCTAAATCAAAAGTATATTTTGTTGGCACTCAACAAGTGGGATGATCCATATCACAAGGTAAACATCGGAGGCTTGACCTGCGATAGCATGGATTATTACAATTCAGAAGCTCATACAGGTGAAGTGTTCCTTCCAATGATCACCGACGAAGAAAAATTATACATTGGTTTTTTTCATACCGGTGCTTATCAGGAATCGCTGGGTGGTTATGGAGGAATTCAACATTGCCTGATCCCGGCTCCAAAACATGTATTGATTGACCGGAATGACGATGGTGAAATTACCACAAAGCTTTTTGCACAAGAGCAGACCAGCGAGAGCATGTTAAAAGTGCTAGGCTACGAAAAGTAATTTCATTTGGTTCGGGTTTGAAGTTTGAGGTTTAAAGTTTCGGCCTCTTCCAGTTCTGCTAATATGAACAGGCAGCAACTTCGAAGCTTAAACAAATCGTTTTTCCTACCTCTTTTTCCGTAATTTTTTAGAAAAAAAATCTAAATCCAGGCGAAAACAGCAGTCGGTTTCAAGTCTTGCAAATCCCGCCTGTTCATCGACTTTGTAACACCAACATAAAAGCATTTTGAATGTAAGCTCGAACCGTTTTAACATCCTCCCTATCGCCCAATACGAATCGTTGGATAGAAACCTATATATGACTTTAAGATTGAGCTTGGATTTACCCGTGGTAATATAAAAAAGCATCTTTCATTAAACTCGAGCATTAATGTACTTCCTTAAAATCGCCTGGAAGGGAAAAATCAGACGCTGGAAGCGATTGCTTCTTAAATTCTACCGCCTCCATAATCATGGCGCCCTGAGGCTGCTTTATTTCTATTTTTAACGGAACACCTTCGATCTTCTCATAAAAAAAAGATTGTTGATCGTTGCCCATGCGTTGGCGTGCAAGGCTTTTCATATCCAGATCTTTTATTTCCGTGGTAGTCCAGAAAAATTGTTGCATGGCAAGCCCATTGCTTTTGGTTTCAACAATATATTTTGTACAAGGGTAATTTAATATTCTAGCCGTTTCACCTGTTTTTGTGACCTTCACATCCGGTAGTTTGGTAGTGTCGTTGGCCACATAAGGCAGCACTTTATATGTTTTCTTCTCGCGGTCCAACTGGTAGGTCACCTTTTTATTTTTCAAATACAACGTCTCGATGTTGCTCATCATTCCGCCTTCCATTTTCATTAGCGTATTTTGATCTTTCATTTTAATGATGTAACCAGTCGGCATCATAGAACTCAATCCTCCCCCACCTTCTGCCATCTTTAACATACTTTCCATTTGCGCTTTCATTTGAGGATTTGATTCCATCATCGCTTTGAATTGCGGATCATTCATCTTTTCTTTCAACTCCTTCATCTGTGCCTGGGTGGCAGGATCATTCATTTTTTTATTTGCTTCGTCCATCTTTGCTTTAGTAGCAGGGTCTGTAATTTGGGACGTTATTTTCCACTTAATAGTACCTTCAAAAGTTTGCGCATTGGCTATAGCCGTGGCAAAGAGGAGTACAATAATGATATTTTTCATAGCGGATAATTTAAGTACCGGGTGCCAGGAAAACTAGTGGTATCCAGAATAAATTAACGCATCAACATTGTAAGGATTATACTTAAAGCTGCTGAATGTTATCGTGCGTAGCAACTTCAGCGGTTGTTACTAAATACGCCGAGAAATTCATGAATGAGAAAACTGCTAAGAAAGTTGATACCAGATTGTTAGTCTGTAAGTGGTATGGATTAATTACCCAGTGCCTTTTCAATCTGGTTGTTGCTGAATGCAAAAGAAAAATCTAAACGCAACTCAGGATACGCAGCATTTTTTCCCATGTATTGCTGAATGTGATAACTTCCATCAAGCTTTACGGCAACGTTTGGAAGGGGTTTAAATACCAATCCCAGAGAGGGTTTCCAAAAAATTCCATCGTCGGCCAAACCCGCTTCGTCATCTCCGCCAAAATCTTTATTCTGAATTGCTTCCGGGTGACTCATCCAATCAAGAAACAAATAAGGAATGAATTGCCCGACATTCGTTGGGATGTTATATCCTAATCGGACGTACCAGGTCTGAACGTTGTATTTTACACTAGTACGAATATCGTCAGTGGTTAGGGCCTCATTGGGCTGATCTTCATTACTCCTCAAAAATCTGCTGCGCTGAAATTGGTTAATGGTTGCGTTTTGAATTACTGTCAAAACTGCCTGCGGGTCTCGTTCTGCCCTATGCGACGCGTTATAGTATTCAGTTTGAATCAGCAAGTTGCCTATTTGCTTCTCGAGATAGACTCCTGCTACTGCAAACTTATCACCACTCATCCAGGGTAGAATGCCTCCTTTGGGCGAGCCATCTCCTAATGATATGGTTGAGGTCGATTTAGTGCTGCTAACGCTGGATGAATATCCTGAAAGTCCTAAGATAAACGAGTTTGTCAATGATTTATAACGAATATCCCAGCCCACCGGAATCACACTTTTTTGAGGGCCGCCCTCTCCATTATCCGTCATTATTGCATAAGAAAAAACCCTCGTTGCGTTCATAAATTGCCCATGCAACATTGCGCTTGTGGTTCGGGTTAGAAATAAATGATCTGTATCTAACATCTCGGGCGGTTCAATACCAATAAACGTGGGTATCTGGTCCAGCCTTTCATTATACAAACCAAACTTGCGATACATTTTACCGACTCTTATTTGAAGAGCATCCTTAAAGGCGAAGTTTCCCCAAGCATTCCTGATCTCTAACAAATCTTCGTTACGCGCAAGATTGAAGAGATAACTGATTTTCCGGGATAGATTTCCTTTTCCATAAATATGGAAATTGCGGATCGGGGTCCATTCCAATGGATCAGAAACCCTTTGAGTCGAGCCATTATCACCAATTGTCGGATAATTAAAAGTTTTTTGAAGATTCGAATTTATATATCCATAGAGATAGAAATTTCGGTCTACCAAATCAAGTTTCAGTAATTCTTCCAATGACATATCGAACAGATCATCCTCCTGCACCTCCGTAGAATCTATTTGAGCATTGGCAATCCCGCAAAAACACAAAAAATATAAAATCAGGTATTTTTTCATTCTTTTTGATAAGCGGGATAAAAGTAGGCGTTCTGTAAAAAACTATTTTTCGCTTACATCCCAATATAGTACACATGTTCAATGGCCGCGATTTCTCCTTTCCAGAAGAGATCGTTCAAAATTCGGTTTACTTTATCCATATTTCTTTTTACATTCATTTAGATTTCCTTCCATTCCTAATACGCTCGCCTATGAATCATCTGATATTCATCATGCGAAGGATTTATTTATTTCCCCCAGGCATAGCCATGCCGCCGTATCTCGATCCTGGAAGGGACCTACCCAACGGAAGGGCTGTAGTATTTTCACCATTTAAACCATCTGATTATGAAAGTCTACGATGAAAAACACATTAAGAACATTGTTCTATTAGGGGCGCCTAAGGCCGGCAAAACCTTGCTGGCCGAAGACATGATATTCGAAGCTGGAATCACTCGCCGAAGAGGTACCATCGAAGGAAAAAACACAGTATCCGATTTCCACGAGATTGAACAAGAACGGGGAAACTCTGTCTTTGCTTCCTCCATGCACACGGAGTGGCGCGATTATAAGATCAACATCATAGATACACCGGGGTTTGATGACTTTATCGGTGAAATGATTTCGTCCGTTCGGGTAGCCGATACGTGTGTGATAGTGATAAACGCACAGCATGGAGTTGAGATAGGTACTGAACTTATCTGGAACTATGTGGACCAATTTCAAAAACCAGTAATCTTTGCGATCAACCAGGTTGATCATCCAAAATCCGATTTCGATTCGGCGCTAGCATCGTTAAAAGATAAGTTTGGTAATGCCGTTCTTCAAATGCAGTATCCCGTAACGCAGGGCGAAAATTTTAATGAGATCATTGATCTCTTAAAAATGGTGATGTATCGTTTTCCGTCGGAAGGCGGAAAACCCGAAAAGCTGGCCATACCTGAACACGAAAAGCAACGTGCAGAAAGTCTTCACAACGAGCTTGTGGAAAAAGCCGCAGAGAATGATGAAAGACTTATGGAAAAATATTTTGATCGCGGAACATTGGATGAAGACGAAATGCGTGAAGGGCTAAAACTGGGTATGATCCATCACGATGTATTTCCTGTGTTCGTTATGTCTGCAAAAAAAAATATGGGAAGTGGCCGTATGATGGGGTTCATTGATAATGTGGCGCCCTCACCACATGAATCAAAACCCGAAACAACTGCAGAAAAAGAACCAATTTATTTTGATGCTTCAAAGCCACCGGTTCTTTTTGTATTTAAAACACATCTTGAGCCTAATCTTGGTAAACTTTCTTTCTTTAAGGTAATCTCCGGAGAAGTTACCACCGGTTCTGAACTCGTAAATAGTCGGACCGGAGCTGTGGAACGAATTCACCATCTTTTTATCATGGATGGAAAAACACGTAATCCGGTTGATAAACTTGTTGCCGGTGATATCGGTGCCACGCTCAAATTAAAAGATACTTACACGAATCAAACGCTGCACGCCAAGGGATATGATGTTACGTTAAAAGAGATAGAATTTCCTGAACCAAGGATTCGCACAGCAGTGATTGCACAAAGTAAAAATGACGACGAAAAGATTGGTGAGGTCTTACAAAAAATTCACCAGGAAGATCCCACGATGCAGGTTGAATACTCGAAGGAAATAAAACAACTCATTATATCGGGCCAGGGCGAATTACATTTAGCGGTATGCAAATGGTTTTTAGAAAATCATTATAAGCTACACGTTGCTTTTG
Organism: uncultured Chryseolinea sp.; assembly: GCA_964484845.1. GTDB lineage: Bacteria > Bacteroidota > Bacteroidia > Cytophagales > Cyclobacteriaceae > Chryseolinea. The sequence continues at coordinate 10,244 of CAZAHL010000142.1, forward strand.
AATCTCCCCGGATATCCTATCGTGAGACCATTCGCAAATCCGCCAATGCCGTATATCGTCATAAAAAACAATCGGGAGGTGCGGGTCAGTTTGCAGAGGTTCATTTAAAGATCGAACCCTATTATGAAGGGATGCCTGAACCCACTGACTATAGTGTGAGAGGAAAAGAAATAATCGATCTGGGTTGGGGTGGAAAATTAGTTTTTTACAACTGTATCGTTGGCGGCGTAATTGATACGCGCTTTATTCCATCCATACTAAAAGGTGTAATGGAGAAAATGGAGGAAGGCCCCATAACAGGCTCGTATGTACGCGATGTACGGGTTATGGTTTACGATGGAAAAATGCATCCCGTAGATTCCAATGATATTTCGTTTAAGATCGCAGGTATGATGGCATTCAAGGATGCCTTTATGAAATCGGAACCACAGCTGCTCGAACCAATTTACGACTTAGAGATCATGGTACCCGAAGATGTAATGGGGGAAGTAATGGGGGATCTACAAACACGACGGTCTTTGATCATGGGAATGGATAGCAAAGGAAATTATCAGATTATCAGAGCGAGAACGCCATTGGCTGAACTAGACCGTTACTCTACTACGCTGCGATCATTATCGCAGGGACGCGCAAGATTCACCCAAAATTTTGCGGAGTTCACCGACGTGCCGTATGATTTGCAAACCAAGTTGGAAAAACAAGCACATGCGGTAGAACTGGTTTAATGTACTAAACAGGACCTTGGACAATCCTAAAATCGAAATGTTCCTCAGTACAGTAGGAATTATCACGATGTGATTTTCGTTATGTGTGTGTGTGCGAACGTACAGCACCCTCATATGATGAATAAAATCATCGTTTGGGTTTCATTAGCTTTAAAATTTAAAATTTCCAAATGCCGAAAACGATTGTTTAGAGATTGAGTTTTTATAGATTTGTTATAACCTGTAACTTTTTGAGCAACGCGATAGTTATTATTCCAACCTATAAAGAGCGTGAAAACATTCGCGCCATTATTGATACCGTCTTCGGATTGGCAAAGGATTTTCACATACTTATTGTGGATGACAGTTCGCCCGATGGCACCCCCGAAATAGTCGAGAAACTACAGCAATATTATAATACTCCTTCAGAGACGAAGCTTCACCTAGTAAAACGGCCTGGAAAATTGGGACTCGGTACTGCGTACATTACCGGTTTCAAATATGCGATGGAGAAAGGATATGAGTTCATATTGGAAATGGACGCTGATTTTTCTCACGACCCAAAAGATCTGGTCAATTTATATTTAACCTGTTCGGAACGCGGAGGTGATGTTGCTATTGGGTCTCGTTATGCAACGGGAGTGAATGTTGTTAATTGGCCCATAGGACGAGTGTTGCTCTCTTACTTTGCAAGCAGTTATGTACGTCTGATCACCAGTATGCCCATTCGCGATACTACCGCTGGCTTTGTGTGTTATAGAAAAAAAGTACTGGAATCTATTTCGCTTGATAATGTCAAATTTGTAGGCTATGCTTTTCAAATTGAAATGAAATTTTTAGCCTGGAAATTCGGATTTATCTTAAAAGAGATACCAATAATTTTCACTGACCGCACTTTGGGTGAGTCAAAAATGTCCGCAGGAATTTTCAAGGAAGCCTTTTTTGGCGTCCTTCAGATGACGATTCAAAGTTGGTTTAAGAAGTATATCCCATTGGGACAATCTTCATAAACCATTGGTCACTACTCCTCGAAGCCGACGAAAGTTACCGGACCTACATGCGATTTAACCAACTCCAATTCGGGTTCGGTTATTTCAGCTTCATAGCCATCCTCTTTTAACATATTCAGGATGTCTTCGGCAGCTTCCCGCTGCTTGTAGATGTGGTAATCCTCACGGGCAAAAACCGGATACCTGCCTAGTTTCTGCTCACGGTCGACAAAATTAAAGCCGCACAAAAACAACTTGCTCGCACTGTGTTGTATGCGAAACAAAGGCATTTGGGGATACTGTTGTACCCATTCTACGACTTCTTCGCGAGTACCTTGAATGATTTCAGTAAGCTTAAAAATTTTCATAACCTCACCCTGATTTGGTTTATCCAATAATCGGAGATCGAAGTTGTGAACATAAGCTGACAGACCGACACACCCGCATAATACCATGAGGGGGTTTTGAGCGTCACCATGTAATCGCACATCCAGATTTTTCGCACTAAAAAACGCCTGAAGTCTCCTATTGCGCTTCTGAATAGTGTTGGTTAGATCTGGCCTAACCGGATTTTTAAATTTTAGTTGCATAGCATTGTAACATTTCGAATAAGGTGGGCTCCTTATAATAACAAAAATATAAAATTATTTTAAGTTTAAACGTATATCTCTAGCATTTCAAATGCCACAATCTTGGTGCGCACTTGCTGACTGTGTTTTTGTGTGTTGGGTTCACTTGAATATAATTCTCCACTTCAAAAACGTGTAAAGCACAACTTTTAATTGAAAATATATGGTTCGGAGAAATCAAAGTTTATTCCACTCAATCAAAACGGATTGCCTTTATGGGATTAATTTGGGCAATGACCATGGTGGGCAATAAAAGGACTAACGTCACTACTAAAAACGTCAGTATATTGAGTATTGCGACAATCTCCCAATGCCACGCAATCGGCACAAAACTCATATAGTAGTCGTGGGGATTTAATTTGATGAGCTTAAACTGATACTGGATATAACATAATCCCAAGCCAAGAATATTTCCCAGAACAAGGCCTTTCGTTATTAGGCTGATACCGTTGTAAATAAATATCGATCGAATAAGTTTATTGCTTCCACCCAGCGCTTTTAACATGCCGATCATCTGCGTGCGCTCCATCACCAGGATCAATATAATTGAAATGATATTTACGCACACCACGATAAGAATGATGCCTAACAATATGTTTACTTGCCTGCTCAGTAAATTAAGCCACTCAAAAACGTTAATGAATTTATCGGCTACGCTTTCAATGTTCAAATCAAAATCCATCATTTCAGCCATAGCATAACCAGCGTCCTCGACCCTGGAAACATCCTTAATAAAAACCTCCAGTCCTCCCGCAATACTATCTGACCAGTCATTCAACCGCTGGAGCATTCTAATGTCTGCTATGATGACCTTGCTATCAAAATACTCCGAAAGGTTCGTTTCATAAATACCGGTAATGGCGAGTTTCCTTGAGCGAATTGGATTCAGAAAAAAGTGCACTATAATTTCGTCGCCTACCTTTGCCTTTAGCTTGTCGGAGATAATTTTACTTATGACCACCTGATTTGCATACCCGGAGTCGATTAAGTTCAGGAACTTGCCTGCGACCATATTTTGTGAAAATGCCTCCACGTCGTAGCTGCGACCTACGCCTTTGACCATAATTCCCAGTACCTCGTCGTCTCCTGCCTTTATCAATCCTGGTTTGTGCGCATATTCCTGTACGTGATCAATAAAAGGATACTTGCTGGGGTTTTTATTGATATCGATATAATAGTTCATCGGTTGTTCTTCCGTTGAATTATTCATAGTAAACTTTGTAATAACGAGATGGCCGTTAAAGCTGTAAACTTTATTTTTAACGGTCTCCTGAAAGCCATGCATCACCAAAAAAGAGACGATCGCTGCTGCTAAACCGATGCCAATACTAGCAATGGCGATCTTATGGATCGATGCAGCAAACCCTTGCTTCTGTTCCTGACTTATTCTTTTGGATATGAAAAATGAAAGGTTCAAGGTTATTACTAACTTTTCGCGAAAAATTGATTCTCCGCAAAATAGGATAACCTTGCTCCACAATCAACATTCAGTAAAGGTTTCAGGTTTCAAGTTCAAGGTTTCAGGTTACGAAACCTCAAACCTCAAACCTTGAACCTCAAACATTTTCTATGACAAAGGCTGAAAAAGTAAATGATATCTTAAACATTCTGGAGAAGCATTTCCCCGATCCGAAGATCCCGCTGCATCATAAAGATGCTTACACGTTGTTGATATCGGTGTTGCTGTCGGCGCAATGCACCGATGTTCAGGTAAATAAGATAACTCCTTTTCTTTTTAAGCAGGCCGATAATCCGTATGATATGGTGAAAATGAGTGTGGACGAAATCCGGGAGATCATTCGCCCTTGTGGATTATCTCCCATGAAATCAAAAGGGATTCATGGTCTTTCTAAAATATTAATTGAGAAATATAATGGCGCTGTTCCAAACAGTTTTGAAGCTCTGGAATCCCTTCCGGCAGTAGGACATAAAACTGCTTCAGTCGTGATGACACAATGGTTTAAAGTTCCTGCTTTTCCCGTGGATACGCACATCCACCGTCTGGCTTACCGGTGGGGACTTACCAATGGAAAAAGTGTGGAGCAAACTGAAAAAGATTTGAAGCGGTTAATCCCGAAGGAGAAATGGGATAAGGTTCACCTTCAAATAATTTACTTTGGACGCAAGTACTGTCCCGCGCGTAATCATCAATGGCAGATTTGTCCTATATGCTCGAAGTACATGCGAAAGGAATTAAGAGACTAGATCTCAGACTTGTCGATTCCAGCAAAGGCAGTTCACGCGAAGGCCGCAAAGAAAAGGCACGCAGAGACCGAAGAAATATTTTTTTTGCGCCCTTTGCGGATTGTCTTCGCGCCCTTTGCGAGAAATATTTTTAACTGCTAGCCGATGGTGCAATTCATAAAGTTAAGGAGCATTCACGCTGATTTAACTTGACGCTCAACTGTGTCATCAATCTGTACATCCAAAAACAAAGCAATCTTGTTTAACTCATACACTAACTTTTCCTTTTTCCGCTTGGTCAAAAGATGAATTTTTTCTCCATTTTCTAATTTCAAATATCCATTGAATTCCAAATTGGTAAAGATTGAAGAATGGCTGGTATGCGCGGTGTGCATTTGTTGTTTAACCTTCGTACTGTTTATAAATATTTTGTCTATGCCGTTATACTTTATTTTCTTTCCACTTTTAATAAAGAAGAATGACATGTATTCGCGATAATTGCTTTTCTCTTTATCAATTTCCATTCCTGTGTAACCTGAAAACACGAAGACGCTGGCCGCAATTAAGCAAAGAGAAAGCACCGGTCGGTCAACGATAATGGAGAGTCCAATAAGAAAAACGATTCCGGCGATAAATTGAAAGGTCCACGGAAATAAAGTGCCGGTTTTAATGTCAATTTTATTTTGCGCCATAATTACCGTTTATAGATTTCACTTCTTCATCTTTTTTAAAAAGGATAGAAGATTTAAAAAAAATACGAAGATCAAGAAACAGCTTTCTTATACATGCTGAAAAATAAAAACGGCAGAAAGCCAAAGGTGAACATCAGCATGCCAACAAAAAGCATTTGGTCGGCTCCCTGAAGATGAAGGAATTTGAAGACAAGGGAAATTCCCACAATAATTCCGCTCACAGCTCCAATTAAAATCTTTAATTTTTCCGGTAACGCTTTTCTCAAAGTTACTTTATAACGGTCGATGGCCAATAAGGGGACGAATAGTAACAAAAATCCTAAAAATCCATAGTTAAATAATTCACGACCTCCAGGCCAGCCAAGTACATTAAATAACCAACCAAGACTTAATGCTACTGCGCTGATTAAGCCAATGAGATACATTACTTTTTTCATAAAAATGATTTTAGGAGATCTTAACAAATAAAAAGTTTCGAGTTGAATTGCATCTAAACCATGCGGCGCTACTTCCCGGAGAGCTTCACGTAAGGCGGAATCAAAATGATTCCCTTTATCCATTTTTTTCTCGACAACACAACAAAGATGGTCCAGCAAATCATCTTCAAGCGTCTTGATGGTGATATCGCTTTTGTGAATCCGCTGACGAATTACAGCGAGTTGTTCTGGGGATAATTTCATATTATTTTGTATTCAGGGAAAACGATTTTAGTAAGCGTAGAAATAAAATCCTTTAACTCTTCAACATGAGCCGTCTTTTCCTTTTGACCCTTTTTGGTGATATAGTAATATTTACGGATACGGCCTCCAACATTTTCTTCTTTAAAAGAAAGTAGCCCATCGCTAGTCATCTTTTGTAAAGCAGGATAAAGCGAACCGTCCTTTAGCACGATTTTTCCCTCCGATATTTCTTTCACTTCCTGATACATTTCATAGCCATACATTCTTTCTCGCTCTGACAACATTTTGAGAATGATGGCGGATAAAGTGCCTTTTAATAATTCTTTGGAATACATCTTCAAATGTATACATAGAACTTTAATATATCAAGTATCTATGTATCATTTTTTTCCGGGAAATGGTTTATTTCGCACTTGATGCAGAAATTACGAATTATTTTTATGGGTACTCCCGAGTTTGCAGTACCCAGCATTGAAATTCTTATAAAAAATAACTACGATGTTGTCGCCGTGGTCACGGCTCCCGACAAACCACAAGGAAGAGGTCAAAAAATAGCTTATTCTCCAGTTAAAGAATGCGCATTAAAATATAATGTCCCCGTACTTCAGCCAACAAACCTTAAGAGTGGGGATTTTTTGAATGAATTGAAAAGTTACCAGGCGAACCTTCAAATAATTGTGGCATTTCGGATGTTACCCGAATCAGTGTGGGCAATGCCAGCCATCGGCACTTTTAATTTGCATGCTTCCCTCCTTCCACAATACAGAGGTGCTGCACCCATTAATTGGGCCATCATCAATGGGGAAAAAGAAACCGGCGCTACTACCTTTTTTTTAAAACATGAAATTGATACCGGAAGTATTATTTTCCAGGAAAAGGAAACAATCACTGAAGAAGATACTGTTGGCACTTTATACGAACGGCTGATGAAGAAGGGCGCTGAATTAGTGTTAAAAACCGTACGAGCCATAGAAGAAAACAACTATCCCTCTATCCCCCAAACAGAGAGCAACGAGGTTAAACACGCTCCTAAAATTTTTAAAGAAACGTGTGAAATTTCGTGGAATAAAACCAGTGAAGAAGTGCGGAATTTTGTACGTGGCCTCAATCCGTATCCAGGAGCCTGGACAATTCTCGCGGGTAAAATGTTTAAGGTTTTTAAAGTGTCTAAAGAGTCGTCGGACCACTTAAAGTGGTCTGACGACTCTCCGGGGAAATTTAGTACCGATAATAAAAATTACCTTCGCGTAAAAACCTCGGATGGCTGGGTTGAACTGGAAGAATTTCAACCTGAAGGAAAAAAAAGAATGTTGGCTCAAGAATTCTTCCGGGGAAACAGGTTACAATGAACAATAAGCAATGAGCAATGATGAATGAATGTAGGTTTGAATTTAGCGTGGAAGTTTT
>CAZAHL010000143.1:0-17521 GCA_964484845.1 uncultured Chryseolinea sp.
AATGGGAAGAGTGCATACGTCGGCAGCGTCCGTCGTTGTTATGCCGGAAGTGGAAGATGTGTCCATCGAAATAAATCCTGCCGATTTGGAGTATCAAACAGCGCGCTCCAGTGGTGCAGGAGGACAAAATGTGAATAAAGTAGAAACAAAAGTTCAGCTTACGCACAAGCCATCGGGCATCGTTATTACCTGTCAGGTAGAACGCTCACAACATGCAAACCGGGAACGTGCTTTGCAAATGCTTAAAACAAAACTCTACGAAATTGAACTGGCAAAGCAGCAGTCTGAAGTGGGAGCAACGCGTAAATCGATTGTGCGTACGGGGGATCGCTCTGAAAAAATCAGAACGTATAACTATCCGCAAAGTCGTGTGACGGATCATCGAATCGGTTATACTCAACATAATTTACCTGCCGTTATGAACGGTGACCTGGATAATTTCGTTGAACAACTTCGTATTGCTGACAGCGCGGAACGAATGATGGAGGGTGTTTAAAGTCGATCTAAGCATCGGTATGAAAGTCGATGTTTAGTGTTAATATTAAAATTAGAACTGGAGGCCTTGTCAAATTGGAACAAAGCGTGCAGCTATCTGTTGCGCTTCCGAGGCTTTGACTTAAATTTATACAAATAAAAAATCATACTATGGGAAAATGGATCGGAATTGGAGTATTAGTGGTCCTAGTACTTTGGATTTTCAGTTCTTATAATGGTCTTGTAAACAAAGAGGAGGCCGTTAACAGTCAATGGGCTACCGTGGAAAGCCAGTATCAGCGAAGAAGTGACTTAATACCAAACCTGGTAAATACTGTTAAAGGTTATGCAGAATTTGAACAAGAGACCCTGACGAAAGTAATCGAAGCAAGATCTAACGCTACAGCCGTTAAAATAGATCCGACCAATTTAACCCCGGAAAAGCTTCAGCAATTTCAACAAGCACAAGAGGGAGTAACTTCAGCATTATCCAGGTTGTTGGTGGTTGTCGAGAAATACCCCGACTTGAAGGCAAATCAAAATTTTCTCGATCTACAATCACAGCTGGAGGGAACTGAAAACAGAATTGCCGTTGAACGAAAACGTTTCAACGATGTCGTTAATGTTTATAATTCGTCTGTCAGAACTTTCCCCGGTGTAGTAGTTGCTAAAATCACAGGCTTTGAACGAAAAGGATATTTTGAGGCATCTGAAGGCGCCGAAAAAGCTCCTACCGTAGAATTCTGAGTTAGTCATTATGACTTGCAAAAAGCCCTGCCGTAAGCGGGGCTTTTCTATTAGGAACGAGCAGTGCGTTCCAAAGGGTTCTTACTCTATTTCGCAATAAAAAACCCTGATCGGTTGGATCAGGGTTTAAAAATCGTTTCGTAGCTATTTTTATAAGGTTCTCTTGACTTCACGTTGCTCGTAACTTTCAATGACATCACCCACCTCCATATTGTTAAATCCATCAATGCCGATACCGCAATCAAAACCAGTTTTTACTTCACTGGAATCGTCTTTATGACGTTTTAGTGATCCGAGTTTCCCCGCATACACAACAATACCATCTCTGATAAGGCGGATCGGATTATTGCGTTTTATCGATCCATCAGTAACCATACAACCTGCAATGGTTCCAATTTTCGAGATCTTAAAGACTTCACGAATTTCGGCATTTCCAACAATCACTTCCTCTGTTTCCGGAGCGAGCATACCTTCCATTGCTGCTCTTACATCATTGATGGCATCATAGATTATGGAGTAAAGGCGAATTTCAATTTCTTCATTTTCAGCGACACGTCTTGCTGCGCCGGACGGTCTAACCTGGAATCCTAGAATAATGGCATCGGAAGCTGAAGCTAACAACACATCAGACTCCGATATTTGACCGACACCTTTATGAATAATAGCAACTTGAATCTCCTGTGTTGACAATTTTAACAATGAATCAGTCAAAGCTTCAACGGAACCATCCACATCACCTTTCACGATAACATTCAATTGTTTAAAGTTACCAATCGCAAGACGTCTTCCGATTTCATCCAATGTAATGTGCTTCTTCGTACGGATACTTTGTTCGCGAATAATTTGACCGCGTTTTGTTGCAATTTCTCTCGCTTCCCGATCCGTTTCAAGGACCATAACTTTCTCACCTGCTTGCGGAGCTCCATCAAGACCTAAGACAACGACGGGTGTAGAAGGACCCGCTTCCGTTACTCTTTTGCCTGTGTCGTCAAACATGGCTTTAACACGTCCGTAGTTTGCACCCGCTAACAGAATATCGCCGATATGCAAGGTTCCTGTTTGTACCATGATCGTTGATACATACCCTCTTCCTTTGTCTAATGATGCCTCAATCACTGAGCCTGTAGCCGTTCTATTAGGATTCGCTTTCAGATTTAACAATTCGGCTTCCAGCAATACTTTTTCAAGCAGGTTATCTATACCCTTACCTGATTTTGCAGAAATTTCCTGGCTCTGATATTTACCACCCCATTCTTCGACCAGGATATTTATTTTAGAAAGTGACTCCCTTATTTTTTCAGGATTTGCCGACGATTTGTCGACTTTGTTAATAGCAATGACCAACGGAACACCGGCCACCTGAGCATGATTAATGGCTTCCTTAGTTTGCGGCATTACGTCATCATCGGCAGCTACCACAATGATAGCGATATCTGTAAGCTTAGCCCCACGGGCACGCATAGCGGTAAAAGCCTCGTGACCGGGCGTATCCAAAAATGCAATTTTGTGTCCGCTCTTAGTCATTACATCATACGCACCCACGTGCTGAGTAATACCTCCGGCTTCCGATGCCGTTACTTTTGTGTTACGGATGTAATCCAATAGTGATGTCTTACCGTGATCCACATGGCCCATTATCGTTACAATCGGGGCTCTTGGTAATAGATCTTCTACGTCATCTATATCTTCTTCCATGTCCAGCTCTTCTTCAGCAGAAGTAAACTGGATGGCATATCCAAACTCGTCTGCGATAACCGTAATCGCTTCAGCATCCAAACGTTGATTGATCGAAACAAACATCCCTAAGCTAAGACAGGTCGATATAACATCGTTAACCGATACGTTCATCATCGAAGCCAGATCATTGGCGGATATGAACTCCGTTACCTTAAGCGTTTTAGACGCTTCCTGGTCCTGGATCAGCTGCTGTTCCTGAGCATCTGAATTTGCTTGCCTTTTTTCTCTCCGGTATTTGGCGCTGGAACCTTTTTTATTCCCCCCGCTTAATTTTGCAAGTGTCGCTCTGATCTGGTCCTGAATTTCTTTTTCCGTAGGCTCTGCTTTTTGAACTCGCGGCGCCTGAGGCAATCTACGTTGTTGCTGCGGTGGCTGAGGTCTCGCACCAGGACCTTTTGGAGGACCGCCTTGTTGACCTTGGCCTTGTTGGCCTTGCTGATTTTCGAAAGAGGAAATCCGCTTCCGTGGTCGCTTTGCTTTATTATCTTTTTGGGTATCTGAAGACGCTACGGGCGCATCTTTTTTCTTTTCTTTTTCAACTGGCAGCTGTATTCTGTCAACAACCTTAAGACCTTGCAATTTATCTGCCCGGGCCTTAATTAATTCCTGTTCAGGCTGCTTCTCAATGATTACCGGTGGAGGCTCGACTTTAGCCTGGACTGGCTCAATCTTGGGCTCTTCTTTTTTAATTTCTTTTTTCGGCTCTTCTTTTTTAATCTCTACCGCAGCTTCCTTCTCAACAACTGATTCTATCGGAGTTACTGCTTTTGGTGCTTCTGCAACTTCTTCTTCCTTTGTAACGGGCTTTTTCTCAAGTTCTATTTTACCAACAACTTTAATTCCTTCCAGCTTAGGTTTTTCGCGCTCAACTTTTTCTAGTTTGGGTTCCTCTTTAACCTTGAGATCTTTTGACCCAAGATTTTTGATCATGATGTTACTTTCTTCGTCCTCAATTCGCTTTTTTACTTCTTTTTCGGTCTCTAGATGACTGTCTGAATGTTTCACTCCAATGGACAACCCAGATGCTTCTAATTTTTCTGTTGCTGAAGAAGCAAACTCTTTTGAAAGCAGAGTGACCTGTTCAGGCGTTAACTTGGCATTGGGGTTATTTTCAACCTCAAAACCTTTCTTCAATAAAAAGTCTAAAATAGTGTTATGGCCCACATTGAGCTTCCTCGCTGCCTGACTCAATCTGATCAATTTTTCCTCTGCCATACTCAAATATGCCTGTTTTTTAAAAACTATAAAAACACCAATTGTTTCAAAACAATTTAATCAGTGTCTTGTCTATTCAAATTCCTTCTTCAAAATATTTAAAACACCTTCCACAGTTTCTTCTTCGAGATCAGTTCTCCGTACTAATTCCTCCTTAGATAATGCTATAACACTTTTCGCCGTGTCAAGTCCGATGCGATTGAGTTCATCAATGACCCAACTTTCAATTTCATCCGAAAATTCGCTCAAATCCACATCCTCTTCCGATTGACCCTCCGCTAATTCGCGGAAAACGTCAATTTCATAACCCACCAGGCGGCTTGCTAATTTAATGTTCAGTCCACCTTTGCCTATTGCCAGAGAAACCTGATCTGGTTTAAGATAAACTGAAACCCTTCCGTTATCCTTATCTATTTTTATGGAAACAATTTTTGCGGGACTCAGTGCCCGTTGAATGTATAATTCAAGATTTTCAGTGTAATTAATAACATCGATGTTTTCATTCTGCAGTTCTCTCACGATCGCGTGGATCCGCGATCCCTTCATACCTACGCAAGCACCTACCGGATCAATCCTGTCATCATAGGATTCGACTGCAACTTTAGCTCGCTCCCCAGGTTCGCGAACAACTTTTTTTATTGTAATCAGTCCATCATAAACTTCAGGAACTTCTTGCTCAAAAAGTCTTTCCAGGAAAACAGGTGAAGTTCGCGAAAGGATAATTTTCGGATTCCCATTGACCATTTCAACTTTATGAACAATTGCCCTTACATTTTCCCCTTTCCTATACCGGTCTTTTTGAATTTGCTCATTGCGGGGAATGGCAACTTCATTTCCTTCGCCATCCGTTAACAGTACTTCCCGGCTCAAAACCTGATATACCTCACCTGCAATAATTTCTCCTACAATGTCTTTATACTTTTGAAAGAGGATATCTTTTTCAAGGTCCTTTACTTTCTGAATTAAAGTCTGGCGCGCGGTGGTTACAGCCCTCCGGCCGAAATCATCTATGAAGATTTGCTCAGAAACCTCTTCCCCAACTTCAAAATCGGGTTCTATTTTATGGGCATCTGACAAGCTGATCTTATCAAAATCCCAGATATCTTCGGAGTCGTCGTCAACAATTTCGCGAAAGCGATAAATTTCTAAATCGCCCTTGTCGGAGTTCACGATGATATCGAACTTTTCATCTGACCCAAATTTTTTCTTGATCATGTTACGAAACACGTCCTCCAAAATCCGGATCATCGTCGGCCGGTCAATGTTTTTTTGCTTTGCGAATTCAGCAAACGACTGAATTAATTCATGTGCATCCATGGCTATTCTATTTGAAACTTATTAACACAAATGTTTTTTCGATTTCTGAAAAAGGAATGTTCGTTGGTATTATTGCCTTTTGCTTTCCCAAACCGATCTCCTGCTCAATCCGAATATTTTCCTCTGTCACTTCTACCAGCTTTCCTTCCAGCGTAGTCTCCGGCAAAACTATTTTTAACCTCCTGCCAATATTTTTGTAGTACTGCCTCTTTAATTTCAAGGGTTGATCCAATCCTGGGGTTGAAACCTCCAGCATATAATTTTCATCCAATAACTGGGATTCATCGAACCATTTTGAAAGCTCCCGGCTTAAAGCAGCACAATCGTCAATTGTAATGCCTTTATCGCTGTCTATAATGATAAGAACTTTTTTAGGCCCTTTATGCCCTAAAATCAAGACATCAACAATAAACTGACTAGGATCAGTTAATTTAGAAGCACCTACTCGTTTGATTTCTTCAACAATTTCCATTTAAAGTTTCTATAAACAAAAAGGGGACTACCGCCCCCTGCAAACAAATCTTCCAGAAACTTCCGCAAAAGTAAATCTTTTTTACTTTCCCGCAAAATGTACCTTATTGTTAGGCTAATTAATTGTGACGAGGCACATTTTTGAGGTAAGTGCCATAGCCGCTTTTTTCCAAAGGTTCTGCCAATGCCAGCAACTGATCTTTTGAAATAAATCCTTTTCGAAAGGCTACCTCTTCAATACACCCGATTTTCAATCCCTGTCTTTGTTCAATCACTTGAACAAAATTGGCAGCCTGCATCAGCGAGTCGAATGTTCCGGTATCCAACCAGGCAGTTCCCCGGCTCATGGTTGCAACTTTCAATTTACCGCGGCGAAGATATTCATTGTTAACAGATGTAATTTCTAACTCGCCGCGAGCGCTAGGCCTCAGCTCTTTCGAAATAGAAACCACTTCGTTATCATAAAAATACAACCCTGGTACTGCGTAATTAGATTTGGGTTGCGATGGCTTTTCTTCTATTGAAATAACGTTTTTATTTTCATCAAACTCTACTACCCCATAACGGTCAGGATCTAGAACATGGTAAGCAAATACCACCCCCCCGTCTGGATTGTTGTTAGACTGCAAGAGTCCTTGCATCCCCGACCCGTAAAAAATATTATCCCCTAAAATGAGCGCGACCTTCTGATTGCCTATAAATTTTTCTCCAATAATAAAGGCTTGTGCAAGACCTTCCGGTTTGGGCTGGACAGCATACTCGAATGTACAACCTAAGTGTTTTCCATCACCTAACAATTTTTGAAACATAGGTAGATCATGTGGAGTTGAGATGATCAAGATTTCGCGGATACCGGCCATCATAAGCACCGACAAGGGATAATAAATCATCGGCTTGTCGTACAGCGGCATTAATTGCTTGCTAACTGCGAGTGTTAATGGATATAGGCGAGTGCCGGAGCCGCCAGCCAGGATAATACCTTTCATCGACTGTTTAGTTGGTGAGGTTTACAGTGTTTGCAATGTCTCATTAACCTTGATACATCTTAGAATAATATTGGAGATAGGCCCCGGAAGTAACGTTCGTCAACCACTCCCGATTGCTCAAGAACCAACCTACGGTTTTCTCTAAGCCCACTTCAAATGTCACTTCGGGATGCCAGCCGGTTTCACCGATCAATTTCGAGGCGTCAATGGCATATCGAAGGTCATGCCCTGCTCTGTCTTTGACGTACGTTATCAATGCGGCAGATGTGCCCTCATCTTTACCGAGTTTCTTATCCATAACTTGACATAGAAAGTTTACTAAGTCAATATTTCTCCACTCGTTGTTCCCACCGATATTATAGATCTCTCCGGTTTTTCCTTTATGAAAGATTGTGTCGATTGCGCGTGCGTGATCTTCGACATACAGCCAGTCGCGAATGTTTTCACCCTTTCCATAAACGGGTAAAGGTTTCTCATTCAGAATATTATTAATCAATAAAGGAATCAATTTTTCCGGAAAATGATATGGCCCATAATTATTAGAGCATCGGCTTATGAGAGTTGGTAGCCCAAAACTATGGTTGAACGCGTTCACAAAATGATCGCTGCTCGCTTTGGATGCAGAATAGGGTGATTTGGGATCTATCGGTGTGGTTTCTGTAAAATATTCGCCCTGATCTGCGGAGCCATACACTTCATCAGTCGAAATATGATAGAAAAGTTTGCCCTCAAAATTTTCATTCCATGAGCCCTGGGCTACACGCAAAAGATTCAGAGTGCCGATAATATTCGTAGCGGCAAACTCATTTGGATTATGCAATGAACGGTCAACATGCGATTCCGCAGCGAGGTGAATAACGCTGTCAATTTCATGCTTTTTAAAAATTTCGAAGAGAAACTCCACGTCCAATATGTCACCTTTTTCAAAGGTATAGTTGGATTTGTCCTCTACATCCCTCAGGTTTTCAAGGTTACCAGCATAGGTAAGCTTATCAAAGTTTATAATGGAATACGCCGGATACTTGTTAACCAACAGGCGTACGACATGCGATCCAATAAATCCCGCGCCTCCGGTTATTAAAATTTTCCTCTTTAACATGGACTGGGGTTACCGGATGTACTTTTCGAAATTCTTATGATCCCGTTGATATAACACCTCTTGTGGCAGTGACTTAAAATATTCGTAGGTAATTTTTAGTCCCTCAGATCTGGACACTTTTGGCTCCCATCCTAAAATCTTTTTGGCCTTTTCAATATTAGGTTGCCGTTGTTTCGGATCATCCTGAGGCAACGGCTTATAAACAACTTTTTGTTTTGTTCCCGTTAGTTTTACAATTTCTTCTGCAAAATCACCAATTGTGATTTCATTAGGATTACCAATATTCATCGGTAAATGATAATCTGACATTAGCAATCTGAAGATACCCTCTACCTCATCGTCGACATAACAAAATGATCGGGTTTGTGATCCATCACCGAAAACGGTAAGATCTTCGCCCCGTAAAGCTTGTCCGATGAAAGCTGGCAGCACTCTACCATCATTCAGTCGCATACGAGGACCATACGTATTAAAGATCCGGATAATGCGGGTTTCTAAACTATGATAGGTATGGTACGCCATCGTAATTGCTTCCTGGAAGCGTTTTGCTTCATCGTAAACTCCACGAGGACCAATCGGATTTACATTCCCATAATATTCTTCCACTTGCGGATGAACAAGCGGGTCGCCGTAAACTTCAGAAGTAGATGCAACCAGGATTCTCGCCTTTTTTGAGCGTGCAAGTCCCAGTAGGTTGTGCGTGCCCAATGAGCTGACCTTTAAAGTCTGTATTGGAATTTTCAAATAGTCAATCGGGCTTGCGGGGGAAGCGAAATGGAGGATGTAATGAAGTTCTCCTGGTATGTGAACATAGGTCGAAACATCCTGGTGATAAAATTCAAAATCGGCGTTCTTGAATAAATGTTCAATGTTTCTCAAATCACCCGTTATAAGGTTATCCATGGCAATAACATGGAACCCTTCTTTTAAAAACCGGTCACAAAGATGAGATCCAAGGAATCCTGCGCCTCCTGTAATCAAAACACGTTGCTTAGCCATTGACGACCTCCCTTCCAATGCTGTAGTAGGCATAGCCTAATTCTTTCATGATCGTCAAATCGTAGAGGTTTCTACCGTCAAATATTACTTTGTTTTTCAGGATGCTCGAAAGTTTTTCGAAGTCCGGCGTTCTGAATTCCGGCCATTCAGTTGCTATAAAAATAGCATCTGCGTCTTGAGCCGCATCATAAGGTGTGTCGAAGTACTGAATTTTATTTCCCATAATCTTTTTTACATTCTTCATGCCTTCCGGATCATGAACTTTGATAACAGCACCTTCCGTCAGAAGTGCGTTAATATTATAAAGTGCTGGTGCTTCGCGAATATCGTCTGTATGCGGTTTAAATGCTAAACCCCAGATGGCAATCGTTTTTCCTTTTAAATCTCCTTTGAAATATTCTTTGATTTTCGGGATCAGGCGCGTCTTTTGGCTATCATTTACATCCATGACCGCGTTAAGAATTTTGAAATCATATTGTGCATCTTTCGAGGATTTAGCAAGTGCCTGAACATCTTTAGGGAAACAGCTACCTCCATATCCAATTCCAGGGAAAAGAAATCTTTTTCCAATCCGACTGTCAGTGCCTACACCTTTTCTCACTGAATCCACGTCTGCTCCTAACAGTTCGCAAAGATTGGCGATCTCATTCATAAAGGTAATTTTCATGGCCAGAAAGGCGTTGGCTGCATACTTTGTGAGTTCTGCTGATCGGTCATCCATAAAGATGATGGGATTGCCCTGCCGTACAAAGGGGCCATAGAGTGACTCCATTACTTTGCGAGCTTTGAGGGACGTGGTGCCGATTACAACGCGATCAGGCTTCATGAAATCTTCTACCGCCACTCCTTCTCTAAGGAACTCAGGATTGGAGACTACGTCGAACTCAACTGTTGCGCCCAAAGCAACTTTATCGCTTACTTTTTTAGTAGTGCCCACGGGAACGGTGCTTTTATCCACTAAAACAGTATAGCTTTTAAGCCGAGGACCTAAATCTTCGGCTACTTTTAAAATATATTTTAAATCAGCCGATCCGTCTTCTCCCGGAGGAGTGGGTAAGGCAAGGAAAATTATCTTTGCGTCTTTGATGCCTTCTTCAAGATTCGTGGTAAAAAAAAGGCGTTGCTGTTTAATGTTACGCTCGAAAAGTTGCTCTAAGCCGGGTTCATAAATTGTAATTTTCCCTTGCTGTAGTTTTTTTATTTTCTCGTGATCAATGTCCACGCAAGTCACCGTGTTTCCTGTCTCTGCGAAACACGTTCCGGTAACCAGGCCTACATATCCAGTACCTATTACTGCTATCTTCATGAATAATATTTTAATGAATCGGCAAATTATAACATTTCTTGAATTAGTTAAGAAGGCGGAAATCGCGGTTTATAAAAATTAATATCACGTACTAACACTTGTTTGCTTGTTGGGTATTTACCGTTACTTTTGACTTCTCATTTAATTTAGAACGAACAATGGTAAAATTTTCAGAAACCGATAATCAACAAATGATAGCCCAGATGGTGAGGGATTTCGGGTCGCGGGAAATCAAACCCAATATGATGCAGTGGGATGAGAGCCAGGAATTTCCGATTCAACTTTTTAAAAAAATGGGTGCGTTAGGATTAATGGGTGTCATGGTTCCTGAAAAATACGACGGTGCTGGTTTTGGGTATTTAGAGTACATCACCGCTATTGCCGAAATTTCAAAAATTGACGGCTCGATAGGCTTATCCATGGCTGCGCATAATTCTTTATGCACCAACCATATTTTACAGTTTGGTAACGACGAGCAAAAGGAAAAATATTTGCCAAAGCTGGCAACCGCTGCCTGGATTGGCGCCTGGGGCCTAACAGAACCCAATACAGGTTCAGACTCGGGGAATATGAGAACCGTAGCGGTGAGAGAGGGTGAATATTTTGTTATCAATGGCGCAAAGAATTTTATTACACATGGAAAATCAGGTGATGTTGCTGTCGTGATAGTTCGAACTGGAGAGGTTGGCGATTCGAAGGGAATGTCATCGTTCATAATCGAAAAGGGTACTAGTGGGTTCTCTTCCGGTAAGAAGGAAAACAAATTGGGTATGCGGGCTTCCGAAACTGCGGAACTAATATTCTCGGATTGCCGTGTGCACCAATCTCAAATGCTCGGTAATGAAGGAGAGGGATTTATGCAGGCTATGAAAATATTAGATGGTGGCCGGATCTCAATTGCGTCTTTAAGTTTAGGGATCGCCCAGGGAGCCTATGAAGCAGCTTTAAAATATTCCAAAGAACGCCATCAATTTAATCAGCCCATTTCCCATTTTCAGGGAATCGCATTCAAGCTTGCCGACATGGCGACTAAAATTGAAGCTGCAAAACTACTAACCTATCGGGCTGGGGACCTAAAGAATAAGGGATTTGATGTTCGCAAAGAGTCAGCTATGGCAAAGCTTTACGCTTCGGAAATCGCTGTGGAGGTCGCGACAGAGGGAGTGCAGATCTTTGGAGGCTATGGTTATACAAAGGATTTTCCAGCAGAGAAATATTATCGGGATGCTAAATTATGCACGATCGGAGAAGGAACTTCGGAAATCCAGAAACTGGTTATTTCACGAGCAATTCTCAAGTAAAGCCTTGCATTGATTACTTAGTTTATGCTATCTTTGCCCCCCTAAATAAGAACTATGTTAATTGTTAATGTAAAAGAGAACGAATCCATTGATAAAGCATTAAAACGCTTTAAAAAGAAATTTGAAAAAACCGGTGTGTTAAAAGAATTGCGTGCCCGGACTTCTTTTGAAAAACCTTCTATAACCCGTAGAAGCCAGATTATCCGTGCTGCTTATCGCGAACAACAAAAGCTCAAGGAAAGCAATTCTTAAGCATTAGTCATTTTATAGTGGATGGCTGAAAATGTTATCCACATGTTATACATATATCCCCTTTAAGTCTTTCTTAAAGGGGATAATTTTTTTAAATTGGGTACTGTATCGATCGATGGCCCTGTGTAGTCAGCATGACAGAATCTTTTCTTAAATACGTTGAATTCGAAAAACGCCTGAGTCGTCATACTATAATGGCTTACAAAATCGATCTTCGACAATTCACAGAATTTCTCGAAATAACTTTCCCCGAATCAAATCCTGCCTCCGCTGAATACGGTTTCATACGTTCCTGGATCATTAGTCTGGTGGAAAGCGGAATCGAACCTTTATCTGTAAATCGTAAAATAGCTTGTCTACGAACATTCTATAAATTTCTTCTTCGTCAGGAATTGATCAGTAAAGATCCCATGATGAAAATTAAAGTGCTGAAAACAAAAAAGCCCTTACCCAGCTTTATAAAGGAAGGAGATATGGTAAAACTGCTAGATCAAACTTCGTTTGAAAATACGTTCAACGGTCTCCGCGACAAGTTGATTCTCGAATTATTTTATGCCACTGGTATTCGCCTTTCAGAGCTAATTACTTTAAAGGAGAATCAAATTGATCTAGGGAATCAAACAATAAAAGTGATCGGGAAACGAAATAAAGAAAGAATGATCCCATTTGCCAAGGGCATGATCTCTTTATTAAAGGAATATAGAGTGCTAAGGAACAAGGAAGTTGACTTAAAAGATCACGGATTGTTCTTTGTCAGCTCCAAGGGCAACCCGTGTTATCCAATGATGGTTTATCGCGGCGTAAAAAAATATCTTAAAACCACTTCCTCCGAAAAAACCAGTCCCCACATTCTTCGCCACACCTACGCCACGCATTTGTTGAATAAAGGTGCAGAAATAAATGCCGTTAAAGATCTGCTTGGGCATAGCAGCCTCGCGGCAACGCAGGTTTACACTCATAATTCCATTGACAAGCTAAAAAAAGTATTTGATCAGGCGCATCCTAAAGCCTGAAAGGTTACGATGACACAAACAATCGACTGCATGATAAGATGATTACCAAACGACGGCGAAACACGCCGACAAGGTTTTTATGTTTCACTTAAATTTTTAACACTATGAAGTTACAAGTTCATTCCATCCACTTCAATGCAGACAATAAACTGATTATGTTTATTCAAAAGAAGCTAGATAAGTTGGAAACATTTTATGACCGGTTGGTTGATGGAGAGGTCTTTCTGCGTCTTAATAATGAAGGGATTGACAACAAAACGGTGGAGATTAAGTTACGCGTTCCAGGAAGTCAACTTTTTGCAACCGAAAAGGCAAAATCTTTCGAGGAGGCGACCGACCTGGCAGCAGATGCTTTACGCATGCAACTAAAAAAATTTAAAACTAAAATTAAGAGCGGCAGAGTATAAAAAATCAGAACGTTCAATAAAAAGGGGCTTAGAATTTAAGCCCCTTTTTATTATCCTTAGTTAAGCTTAAATGCCTTTTTGACCTGCTCTACATAGTCAAGTTTTTCCCAAGGGAATAGTTCAACGGTTACTTTCTTCTCGCTTTTCTTTCCTTTATTAAAAATTTTCTCCACGACTTGGGGCTCGCGGCCCATATGACCATAGGCAGCCGTTTCAGAATAAATGGGGGTTCTTAAGCTGAAGCGCTGCTCAATAAAATAAGGGCGCATATCAAATATTTTTGCAACGCGGGTTGCAATTTCACCATCATTTTGAGAGACTTTTGAGGTGCCATACGTATTGACATACAGCCCCACGGGTTGAGCAACCCCGATAGCGTAAGCTACTTGCACAAGTACTTCATCGCATACACCGGCAGCTACCAGATTTTTGGCAATGTGTCGCGTAGCGTACGCGGCTGAGCGGTCAACTTTGGAAGGGTCTTTACCTGAGAATGCACCACCACCGTGCGCACCTTTTCCTCCATAGGTATCCACAATAATTTTACGGCCGGTTAATCCAGTATCTCCATGCGGACCACCGATAACAAATTTTCCCGTAGGGTTCACGTGGTATTTGATATCCTTTCCAAAAAGCTTTTGGACTCGCTTTGGAAGTTTCTTTTTGATTCTTGGAATAACAATATTGATTACATCGTCCTTAATCTTGCTTAGCATCACTGCGTCTTTTGCAAAATCATCGTGTTGCGTGGAGATAACAATGGTATCGATTCGTGCAGGTTTATTTTCATCGTTGTATTCGATTGTTACCTGAGATTTCGCGTCTGGCCGAAGGTATTTGATTGCTTTCCCTTCTCTCCGCAGTTGGGCAAGTTCACGCAATAACAAGTGAGCCAACTCCAGCGGCAATGGCATGTAATTGTCTGTTTCATTAGTAGCGTACCCGAACATCATTCCTTGATCCCCTGCGCCCTGATCTTCTTTTTTCTTTCTTTCAACACCTTGATTGATATCAGGTGATTGTTCATGAATAGCCGATACGATACCACAAGAATTCGCTTCAAACATGTATTCGCTCTTTGTATATCCTATCTTGCGAATTACTTCGCGTGCGATATCCTGCACATCCAGATATGCTTCGGATTTTACCTCGCCAGCCAACACTACCTGGCCAGTGGTAACCAAAGTCTCACAAGCTACTTTTGAGTCAGGGTCATAGGCTAAGAAATAATCGATAAGAGCATCGGAGATCTGATCTGCTACTTTGTCAGGATGACCTTCTGAAACGGATTCTGAAGTGAATAAATAAGGCATAAGGATTTACAAGTTTGATTTAATTATAATTTAAGTGAAGGCAAATTTAGATTGATTTGCTGGAAACAAAAAGTCGATGCAAGTAATCAATTTAACAGGATAAAAACAGGAAAACTGCGGGCTCCTTTGGTAGTTCGTGGACAATACTTTTCCATTTTTTAATTGGAAAAGTTTTAATAGCTTCATTTGGCCCGGTGATTTCTACAGCTATACTGAGTAACGTTTCGTTCTTCAAATTCTTTACAAGCAATTCCTTTAAATGATTATTCCGGTAGGGCGTCTCTATAAAGATCTGTGTTTGATTCTTAACTCGCGACTCTTTTTCAAGTTCATGAATAGCCTTGGCGCATTCCGTTGCTTCTATGGGCAAATAACCATGAAAAGCAAATCGCTGTCCATTGAGACCGGAAGCCATTAAAGCCAGCACGATCGATGACGGACCCACCAGCGGAATTACCTGAATATCATTTTCATGGGCAAATTTTGCTGCCAATGCACCGGGATCTGCTATCCCTGGACAGCCGGCTTCGGAAACGACGCCGATGTTAAAACCATTAAAAATGGGGAGAAATAAAGCTTTTAGTTCTGCCGTTCTTGTCTCCTTATCTAGCACCTGAAAGCTTAATGATTCAATGGATTCATAAATTTTTAGGCTGCTCAAATAGCGTCGCGCTGTTCTTACTTCTTCAACTAAAAAATGTTTAATGTGAGGTAAAGCGTTATGAATGCAGGCTGGTATTACTTCATTGTTGGTGTTGTCAGCAATAACATTTGGAATTAGGTAAAGCTTTCCTTTGTTCATATGAAGAGAATACTTTCTGAGGATTAATTTTGCAAGAATAAAAATTAAGAATGGGTAAATTGCTTATTGTCGTTGGAATAGTTTGTATCCTCGCAGGATTATTGATTTTGTATCTCCCTAAAACTCCGTTTTTAGGCAAGCTTCCCGGGGATATAAACATAGAAAAGGAAAATTTTAAACTTTACTTCCCTGTCACAACAAGCATTGTCATCAGTATTGTAATTTCCCTTCTTTTGTTTCTATATAACAAGTTAAAAAATTAGAATCTCTTACTATTTCCATTTTGCTGCCTGCTTGACGAATGCCTGAAAAGAAATCCTATTCTTATTTTATTGGAGGTATCATTATATGCTTGCTTGGAGCGATTTGTTTTTCCACGAAGGCCATCTTCGTTAAACTTGCCTATCGCGAAACCGATGTAGATGCCGTTACCTTACTTGCGTTGCGCATGATATTCGCGCTACCATTTTTTCTTATTTCCGCTTTGTGGTCATCGAACCAAAGCACAAACATTCGATTTACGCTACGGCAATGGTTGGCTGTAGCTTGTATTGGATGTCTTGGATATTACATAAGTAGCTTGTTGGATTTCTTAGGGTTGCAATATGTATCCGCCGGAATTGAAAGATTAATCCTTTTTGTCTATCCCACACTGGTGCTGCTGATTTCCTTCATTTTTTTTAAAATCAAGATTCGCTCTATGCAATGGTTTGCACTTCTGATTACTTATGCTGGTCTGATGGTAGCTTTTGGAGGAGAGGTGAATTATGAAGAACACGCAGAGAAATTTTATACTGGAGTCTTGCTGATTTTTGTTTGTGCCATAACATATGCCATTTATATAGTGGGCAGCGGCCGACTTATCCCAACGATCGGTGCTGCAAAATTTAACAGTTATGCGATGAGCTTCGCATCTATCGCGGTGATATGTCATTTTCTGATAGTGAACGATAATTCCCTTTTTAACCTGGATATGGATATCTATCTCTATAGTTTTCTAATGGCGATTATTGGAACAGTGATCCCTTCCTATCTGGTTGCAGAAGGGATAAAAAGAATAGGGTCCAATAATGCCGCTATTATTGGAAGTGTGGGGCCGGTATCTACCATTGTTCAGGCCTATTTCTTCCTTTATGAACCTATTCATCTGCTTCAACTAATAGGTACTGTTATGATTTTAATTGGTATCTTAATAATTAGTAAAAAGTGACGTTGACAAATTCTGCCCGTTTAGAACGGTATTTTACATTTAACATTACTATTTTACCGGACGAGAATAACGTATGATGGAAAATTTTCTGCTTGAAGAATTCCGCTTTAACTTTTAGTTTTAATTCTGTTATGAGGTTTTCTTTTATTATCTGGATCCTGATTGCTTCTGTAGCTTGTCACGCACAAGAGCATTACTCTTTCGTATTTCTTCACAAAAAATCGGATGCAGAGCCTTTGCCTAAGGAACAACTTGATAAAATTATGCAAGGGCACATGGCTAATATCGGGCGCCTTGCTAAGGAAGATAAACTCAAAGCAGCAGGTCCCTTTGATGGAGGTGGTGGAATTTTTATTCTCAATACAACATCTGTAGAGGAGGCCACACAATGGCTAAGCACAGATCCCGGAATTCAAGCAAAGAGATGGAACGTTGAAATTCTGCCTTATATACCGGAAATTGGTTCAGTTTGCGTAGCGAAAGAACCTTACGAAATGGTTGCCTATAATTTTATTCGCTTTCGTTTCACACCTAAAAATGAAGTTAAAAATGCAGCTGCATTTTTAGAACAACATGCTAAACATGTAGCGGAAATCGCATCCGAAGGCAACGTGATCACCTTGGGATCCCTTGAACCGAATGGCTCTATTTTAATTTATAAAGGTGATTTTAAAAAAGAATTTACAGAAGCCGATCCTGGTGTGAAGGCTGAAATTCTATCCGTAGATATTAAAAAATTATGGATTGCCAAAGGATCATTTTGTGAAAAGTAAACCCTTACATTCCAAAAAGATTATTCAATTCCAGATCAACTTTGTTAACAATAAAGCTAAAGTCATCGATGCTCTCTACAAAGTCCAGGTGATTGACAT
>CAZAHL010000144.1:0-17497 GCA_964484845.1 uncultured Chryseolinea sp.
CATACTCTTCAATTTTTATGGCAGCGCCTATCGTTTTGGATTTTGATAAAATGTCAAAGAAACCAACCGAGGCTAAACCTGAGATTAAACGAGCAGTCGCTTAACTTCTGAATATTCAATTAATAAAAGAGCTGCTAATCGATAGCAGCTCTTTTAGTTTTATGTGCTTAATGAGATTTCACACATAGGTTTTTAGTGCCTTTACTAAAATATCTAGTGCTCTTTCGAAATGATTATTATTTGGAATGATTAAGTCAGCATGGTTTCTTAGGGGTTCAATCAATGTCTCATAGATGGGCATAACATGATGTTGATACCGGTATAAAACATCATCAAGGTCATACCCGCGCTCGGCGCTATCTCTCCTTATCCTGCGGCTAAGCTTTAAGTAATCTTTCGCTTCAATAAAGATTTTCAGATCCAATTCTTTTTCTATTTCAGGGAAGTATTGCACAAAGAGTCCCTCTACAATTAAGAGAGGTGCGGGTTTAAACTCTAACATTCCAGGGGGATTGTTTGGATTGTTAAAAGTATACTCCTGCTTAAAAAGAGTTTCACCTCGTTTTAATTTTAAAATATCATCATGGAATTGCTGGCGTTCAATAGATTCAGGCAAATCAAAATTTTTAAATCCCTGAGCGTCTACAAGCTGAGTTTCACGCGGTTTATAATAATGATCTTGTGAGATCAGGCAAATCTGCTCCGGATTAAAATGGGAAGACAATGCTTTGATAAAATATGTTTTTCCAGAGCCACTTCCGCCTGTAATGCCAATCGTATAAGGTTGGTGCATAAAAGTAAAAGCACCAAATTACGAATATCCTCTAACGGGTGATAGTAAGATTTTTTAAGTAGTGCTCCAATTTCTTTAGGGCAATCGCCCGATGGCTGAAAGAGCTTTTTTCATGAAGACTCATTTCGGCAAAGGTCATCTTATATCCGTCAGGTATAAAAATTGGATCGTAACCAAAGCCAGAAATCCCTTTGCGTTCTTTGGTTATACTGCCATTTACAATACCCTCAAAAAACAACGCATCATTCTCTATTCCAAGCAGCGTTATAACAGTCCGAAACCTCGCCCTTCGGTTCGGTTTTGATTCAAGGTTTTTTAATAAAAGATTGATGTTATCGTTGCTGCTTTTATGTTCGCCAGCGTAACGAGCTGAATAAACTCCGGGTGCGCCTTCTAAAGATTCAACCTCCAGACCAGTATCATCTGCAAAACAGGGTATTTTAAACTTATCAAAAACATATTTCGCCTTTTGAAGGGAGTTGCCTTCAATCGTATCGCACGTTTCAGGCAACTCCTCTTGGCACTTTATTTCTTCTAAACTAACAAGATTGATTTTGGAATCAATGATTGCTCTAATTTCATTGATCTTATGAACATTATTAGTTGCAACACAAAGAGAATTTATTGAATTGAGCAAACTCAACATTATAGTACTTCAACTATCTCAACTTCCAAAATGATATTTGCATTGGCAGGAATACTTGCTCCTCCTGAATTACTCGATGCGCCTTCTGCTCCGAAAGCATAGACAGCTGGAATATAAATTACACCTTTTGATCCCATCCTCAGTTTTTGCAAACCGATTTTCATCCCGTGTATATAATCAACAGGTCGGCTGTAAAAGGTTTCTGTAGGCTCACGTTCAATGGTGGCAATTACTTTGGTATCATCCGTTAACAACTTGATAGTATAAATCAATTTAATCTTATCATACCACGATGGTAATGGTCCTGGCCCTGGCTGAGTAATAACATATCGAATGCCAGTGGTGTCTTCCTCCGCGGTAATGCTTTTGCTGCCAAGGTATGCGTCGATAGCCGAAATTTGGGTATCGAGTAATTGGACATCGGAAGCTGAAGGGATTACTTCATTAAATTTAATGTCAAATTCTAAAATTGTATTTCCTGGAATATTGGCACCGGAACCAGCCGACCCGTATCCAAATAGCGAAGGAATAATTACTTTGGCTTCCGATCCGGCAGGGAGTTTTGACAAAGCGATTTGCCATCCTTCTATGTAACGTGATAAAAGAAGCTTTGTATTACCGGCGTCAAACTGCACCTTATCGCTGTACCTTCGTCCAACGTAGTCAACGTCAACAGTATTGCTCGTTTGCGCCGGAAGGCCTGTTCCGAGCTTCGTAATAATCATGCTAATTCCACTTTCCGGATCTTTCACTGCCGAGCTGCCCGCTAAATCAGCGTCGATTTCGGCGACTTCTCGAAGCCAATTTGAAATGTTATCAGGTATGTCAGGTCCGTTGTCACAAGAACTGATTAAAAAGATTATGCTAGCGACCAATACTCCTCTTATCATCATTTTCATAAGTACTTTTTATTTACAGGTTCTTGTTTCTTGATCAAATTCTTTCCCCACACCTAACAACTCAACATCAAATATTAAAATGGCATCCGGGGGAATAGCACCTGGATAACCTTCTGGGCCGTATGCTAATGCTGAGGGGATGTAAAATGTGGCAGAGTCTCCTATGCCTAGCATTGGAATAGCCAATTGCCATCCTGGAATCACACCATTAAGCGGGAAGGAAACCTTTTCAGCCTGGTCGAAAACCTTTCCATCCTTTAAAAACTTTCCCTTATATTTTACTTCCACACAGTCTTCGGCCGTAGGTTTTGATCCTCCCCGATTTGCGTGAATCACGTACCGAAGACCACTGGTATCCTGTTCGGCTGTAATTTTTTGTTCACTCAAATAGCTTTCGATGATTTTCGCATCTTTCGTAACTTGAGATGTTTTCTTTTTCTTCATCAACGCGGCCTGAAAGGCGGTAAAATCATCCCTTTTCATTATATCTTTTACTTGAATACTGTATGATATATTTAAGGTTGTATCCACCCCAACGGGCGCGGGACCACCTACTATATCTTTAAAGAATTTGGACACCGGCAACGTTACGTTCACACTGTCGCCTTTAGAAAGCATCCGGAACATTTGTACCATGCCATTCTCTTTTTCGAGGGCTGAACTATCTTCTATTAAAATAGCAGAAGGCATTCCTTCAATATGGGTATTGCTCCAAACTGAGTCTTTTGAGTCTTCCAATAAAAAATCAAAAACAAGTACTTCATCCTTTTTAGGTACTACTCCATCACCGCTTTTTACTACAGTAAATTTAAAGCCATTAGGGGTTTCCTTTTCAATTTTTTTAGTGCAAGCTATGCTGATCATCAATGTCAATCCGATAAGCACATTCGAAATTCTCTTCATATTATTTTAGTTAGACAGTTTATAGTGATAAAAAGTTGTAAACGATTCCTTTTACTCGTTTACCAGTTGATTTTTGTAGGATGGTAACAGGTCAAGGAATTTTTTTACGGTCTGTTCCAGGGTTAAAGAAGTTTGTCCTCCTGCTGCATTACGATGACCACCCCCACAAAAGTGGGTTCTCGCCATTTCATTAACAGAAAAATTACCAAGGGATCGCAATGAAAGTTTTATGTTTTCTTTTCGATCAGAAATAAGGACCGACAATTTAATGCCCTTAATAGAAAGTCCATAGTTGACAAGTCCTTCTGTGTCCCCGGTTTGCGAACCGAAGCGTTTCAATTCCTCTGTCGTTAAAGCGATATAGGCAGTGCAATATTCTGGAAGTACTTGAAGTTTCTCGCTTAACACGTAGCCCATTAACCGTAAACGCTCAATCGTATTCGTATCGTAAACGAGTTTCGAAACCTTATAAGGATTAGCCCCTCGTTCGACTAATTCTGATACAATTTGAAAAACCTTATGGCTCGTGTTCGAGTGTCGGAACCCCCCCGTGTCTGTCATTATACCAGCATAGAGACAGTCAGCGGTATTTGCATCCACTAAGTCTTTATCGCCCAACTCTACTATTAGCTGATAAACCAACTCAGCCGTAGAAGCTGCTGTACCATCCCACTGTTCAAAATCCGCAAATGCTTCAGGCTCGAGGTGGTGATCGATCAATACTTTTTTTGATGCCGCTTTTCGTACCATTTCTCCCAATTCATTGATCCGATTCAAAGAGGAAAAATCCAAACAAAAAATGAGTTCGGCCTGACTTACAAAGTGCGCTGCTTTTTCTGGTTTGTCTTTCTGAAAAATTAGAACATCCTTGTTTCCAGGCATCCAGGATATGAAATCCGGGTAATCGCTTGGTGTGATGACTTTCACATCGTGCCCCTTTTTTTTCAAGTATTGGGCCAGGCCGAGGGATGAACCTAGAGCATCTGCATCAGGTTTAAAATGGGTCAAAATGACCACTTTTCGAGGCCTACTGATAAATTCTTTGAAGTCTTGGATCTTTTCCATGGCTTACTAAAAAGCAAGTGGCAAAAATGCGGAATTTTACCGGGTAGTCAATGCATAAGATTCAATTGTTCAACACATTCGGTATGCAGGCAGAAAAAGTATAGCGTGCTTATGAACACTGTGGAGTATTATGCTATTTTTGCGGCCGTTTAGGCACAACCTAACGACAACAAATACAATTAGATTACCTCGAATTATGGCAGAAAACAGAACATTTACAATGCTTAAACCGGATTCCGTTAGTGCAGCAAACACCGGAGCGATCATTAAACTCATTGAAGAAGCGGGTTTTCGCATTGTTGCAATTAAGAAAACATCGTTAAGCCTCGAACGGGCTGGGGAGTTCTACGCTGTTCACAATGAGCGTCCTTTTTATAAGGATTTATGTAAATACATGTCATCCGGCGCCATTGTGCCCATGATTTTGGAAAAAGAGAATGCCGTTGAAGATTTCCGGAAACTGATTGGGGCAACAGACCCTTCCAAGGCGGCGCCTGGAACTATTCGCAACCTTTTTGCCAAATCTATTGAGGCAAATGCCATACATGGTTCAGACAGCAACGAAAACGCAGCTATTGAAGGCAGCTTTTTCTTTTCAAACTTGGAGCAGTTCTAAATTCGCAGCGAAGGTTAAGGAAGCCACAGGAAGTAATCGGCAGCATACACCGTGCATCAAAAGAAAAAATAATCTGAGTGGAAGCTCGCATTATTTTTTTCAGCCGGATCCGGCCTTATTTGTTTCCTTTTTTTGTCTCTAATTCTGGCAAAACAAAATCATCTAAAGCGCTCTGTTCTTTCATAAGCGTTTCTATTTCCTCAATAGCCCTTGGAGCCGCAGCTGAAAGATTTTCAACTCCCTCTTTTGTAAGTAGAAAATCGTCTTCAATCCTAACAGCTATTCCCCACCAGCGTTTATCGCAGTTCGCGTTTTCAGGAATATAGATTCCTGGTTCAATGGTAATGATCATATTTTCCTGCAATACTCCTTTTGGAACGGGATCGTGTACATCTAATCCAATGTGATGACAGCACCCGTGCGGATAATATAAATGTTTCTCATTTTCATTTTTTATGATTCCTAGATCTTTCAGTCCTTTGTTTATAACGGTATGAGTAAGCGCGGATAGTTGCTCCGTAGTCACACCGGGCTTGCAAATTTTCATAGCTTCTTCCTGGGCTTTTAAAACCAATTCGTAAATCTGTTTTTGCTCAGGAGAAAATTTGCCAGAAATGGGTATAGTTCGCGTTACATCCGCAGTATAACCGTGAAATTCTGCACCGAGGTCCATCAATATCAAATCGCTTTTTCCAATATTAGGCTTATAGTTTTCTATGTAATGAAGAATACATCCGTTGTGGCCGGCTCCGACAATCGAAGGATATCCCAGATCCTCCGCCTGGTATTTCTTAAATACGAATTCATGAATTCCTTGAATTTCCCTTTCTGACATACCGGGCTTAAGGGCTTTCATCACCTCTCGCTGCCCCATACATGAAATGCTGATCGCCTTACGAACCAATTCTAATTCTTCCTTTGTTTTTACTCCTCTGAGCGTGCCCATCAGACGGGTAAGTTCTACTGTATTCAAATTATTTTTTTTGGATTCACGAGAAATACTCAAGGTATTTTCATTTGAAGGATAATTTACTTTTAGTTTAAATTGATCGATTAGATCGTATAAATCGGACGAGTCCTTTGGATTGTCCCGAACGTCATTTTCAAAATCGTTGAATAATATTGCATCAAATTTTGAGAAATCGACGTTGTACTTTTTAAACTCTGTGTTGTTAAACGCCTGGCTTAATCCGAGCTGTTTTTTTACACCCTCATCGCCAAGTCTTCTGCCTGTCCACATTTCACCAAGAACACTTCGCGGCTGCACAAAAATAACTTCGTCGTACAGTGTTCCATTGCTTGCAGTCTGTTTGTCTTTAAAGATCAGCAAGACAGCATCGGGTTCTTTGTAACCGGTCAGATAATAAAAGTTTGGGTCCTGATGATAGGTAAAATCTACATCGTTGGAGCGATTGCGTACAGGGCTGGCAAAAAATAAGGCAACGGAATTTGGAGGCAATTTTTCGCGTAACGAAATCCGGCGGCCTTTATGGAAGTCTTGTGTCAGGAAATCGGCAGGAAGATCTGCTGAACCCTGACCGAAGGATTGCAATGAGGCAAAAAAAACAAGAGATAATGCTAATTTTTTCATTTTAAATTCTCCTCAGACAGATTGTTTATTTTTTATTAATCGCTACAGCTCTTCCAATAAAAAGTCATTACCCTTACCGTATTTTATAAGGTCTTTCAAAAAATATCGCTCTAAGGTCAACAGGTCTTTTACCTTAAAATCGCCATTCACGAGTATATATTCAATGATGAATTCATGCCTTTCACCAAAATTACTTAAAGCATACTTCTTGCCTGTTCGCAGCACATCAAATGAAAGTCCGGCCATTTATTTATTTTAAAAACTAATTGCAATTAACCACAAAGCGTTCTGTTCTTACAAATCCTCTTCCCTTTCAAGCATCAACACCGAAGCTTGTGGTACGATGAAGTACTTTTCATCTTCATAAATTACTTCGATGGCTCCTCTCTGCAAGAAAATAGCAAGATCTCCTTCCTGTGCCTGGAGCGGAAGATATTTCACCCGGTCCTCTTTTCCTTTCCACATATCCTCCTCCTCCATCGGCAAGGGTAGTGGATACCCGGGGCCAACTTTGATGACGTACCCGGTTTGAATTTTTTCCTTTTCCTGCACACCCGGGGGAAGATATAGCCCGGAAGACGTCTTATCCGATTGTTTTCCGGGTTTGATCAAAACGCGATCCCCCACAACAATAAGTTTCTTTAGTCTGTTTTCTGCTGTTATTCTCATCGAATTATTTATTCAAAAAGATCGGCCTGATCTCCAGAGCGATCTATTAAACGTTGATCAATACTTTTCCCCGGCTTCAGCCCCAATGTCTTAAAACGTTCTAAGCTCTTGACGAGGTTCCCGTTTCCGGTAGTTAATTTATTCATAGCTCCTTCATACGAAGTCTGTGTCTTTTTTATCTGCGATCCGATATCAATGAGATCGTTTGAAAACCCCACAAATTTTTCATAAAGGGAGGTAGCGTGTTTGGCGATTTCTTGAGAATTTCTATTCTGATATTCCTGCTTCCATACATTCTTGATCAATTGAAGAGAAGGAATGAGTAAGGTAGGACTCACAAATACAATTCTTTTTTCAAGCGCTTCCTCATACAATTTTTTCTCACTTTGAATTGCCAATATATACGCCGGTTCAATCGGAATAAACATGATGACAAAATCAAGGTTGCGATCGGAGATCTTCTGATAATTTTTTTCCCAGAGGCTCTTCAAATGCTGGCGTATAGACAAGAGGTGTGCCTTTAGTGCGACCACTTTTTCACCTTCTGTGGATGCATTCACAAAGTTATTATACGCTGTTAAACTGACTTTGGAGTCGACAATTACATGGCGGTTTTCAGGCAAACGAATAATGATATCGGGTCTAAAGCGGCCGTCTTCCGTGGTGAATGATTCTTGTATTGTGAACTCTCGGTCTCTTTCCAGTCCTGACTTTTCTAATATGCTCTCCAGAATGAATTCTCCCCAAGCCCCCTGTGTTTTCGAATCTCCCTTTAAAGCCCGCGTGAGATTTTCGGCTTCTTTAGTCATTTGTACATTAAGTCGCTGAAGGTTTTCCAGCTGTTCCCGCAAGGCAGAATTTCGTGAGATTGTATCCTTGTGAGTATCCTCTACCTTCTTCTCAAATTCAACAATTTTTTCCCCCAGTGGCCTTAATAAATCAAACATGTTTGATTTATTCTGGTCGGTAAATTTTTTACTTTTTTCCTCAAAAATCTCGTTGGCTAAATTTTTAAATTGAATAGCAAACTTTTCATTTAAATTTTTCAGTTCGTTTTTTTGATCCTGAAGCTTCTCTTGAATATTCCGGTAATCGGCTTCCCCCGTGGCAAGTGCATTGTTGAGTTCCAATACTTTTTTTCGCTCTTCGTCAATGTGCTGTTTAAATTCAAGTAAGAGCGCTTCCAGGTTTTTAGTTTTTTCCCGCTCAATTAGAATGGATGAAGTTAACTCTTGAGCGTCGGCTGAAAACTTTAATCGGGCGATTAGCCAACCGATCCCGCAGCCGAGTGTAATTCCCCCTAAGAGTATCAAAATTTCCATCAGCGTAAAGTTATTGCATTTATACCGCTACACAATTGATAAAACAATTTGCAATCGTTCTCCTTCTTACTTCCTGAAAATCCTGATTAGATTTGTAAACATTTAACGGTTTTACTATTCCTTTATGCTGGGAACGATAATGTCAAGCCAGGAGGCCATTTTACTGGAAGATAAGTATGGTGCACATAATTATCATCCTC
This sequence comes from uncultured Chryseolinea sp., assembly GCA_964484845.1. Taxonomy (GTDB): domain Bacteria; phylum Bacteroidota; class Bacteroidia; order Cytophagales; family Cyclobacteriaceae; genus Chryseolinea. The sequence continues at coordinate 8,705 of CAZAHL010000144.1, forward strand.
TTCCAGTAGTTCTTAGCAAAGGGGAGGGAGTCTTTCTTTGGGATGTGGAAGGGAAGCGTTACTACGATTTTCTGTCAGCTTACAGTGCCGTCAATCAAGGTCATTGCCATCCGCGTATTATCAACGCATTGATCAATCAGGCGAAGGACCTCACGCTTACGTCAAGGGCTTTTTATAATGATAAATTAGGAATTGCAGAGAAATATGTTTGCGATCTTTTTGAGTATGAAAAAGCCCTTTTCATGAACAGTGGAGCAGAAGCGAATGAAACGGCGATCAAGCTTGCACGCAAGTGGGGTTATTCCTGTAAAAATATTCCGGATAACGAAGCGGTTATCGTTGCTGTTCAGCAGAATTTTCATGGAAGAACAACTACTATCATCTCTGCATCATCAGAATCTTTGGCAAGAAAAGGGTTCGGACCTTTTATGCCTGGATTTGAGATCGTTGCTTACGATAATATTTCCGTCCTTGAAAAAGCGCTTTCAAATCCAAAAGTCTGCGCACTTTGGATAGAACCCATTCAGGGCGAAGCGGGCGTCTATGTTCCATCCGATGGTTATCTAAAAACAGTAGAAGATCTTTGCCGTAAGAACAATGTGCTGTTGATGATGGATGAAATACAGACTGGTATCGCGCGAACAGGCAAAAGATTAGCTTCTGATCATGAAAATGTAAGGCCGGACATTTTAATTTTGGGCAAAGCGTTGTCAGGTGGGGTACTACCAATATCCCTGGTGCTTGCAGACAATAATATCATGTTAGTCATTAAACCCGGTGAGCACGGTTCTACCTTTGGCGGAAATCCACTCGCAGCGGTCGTTTGCATGGAAGCGCTGCAAGTTGTGCAAGACGAACATCTTGCTGAGAATGCTCAACGCCTCGGAATCATTTTTCGGGATCGGATGAAAGCATTAATGAAAAAGACAAATCTTATAACCTTGGTGCGAGGGAAAGGGTTGTTGAATGCGATTGTTATTAACGACACTCCCGAAAGCGATACGGCCTGGAATATCTGCATCTCATTCTTAAAGAACGGTTTACTGGCCAAGCCCACGCATGGGAATATCATACGCTTGGCTCCGCCGCTGGTGATCACAGAAGAACAAATCCATGAATGCTGCACCATAATTGAAAACTGCATTTTACTCTTTAAAAAAAGTACATAGCATCTCAACAAAGAATTCGACAGTAACGTTTGGGCTATTTGCGTTAATCCAAAATTATTCCGAATTGACTAAGTTCTTTCTTTAACTGCACAGGGGATTGAAAATGAATTGTCGTTAATCCCATTAGTTTGCCAGCTTCAATATTTTTGATATTGTCATCGATAAAAAGCGCTTTTGTTGGATCAATTTTATGCCGGTCAAAAAGGATTCTATAAAATGCAGGATTCGGTTTTCTTATTTTCTCCACACCTGAAACCACAATACCTTCAAACCAATGAAGGAAATCAAAGGTATTGAGTGCCCATGGAAATGTTTCCGCAGACCAGTTTGTCAAAGCGTAAAGACGGTATTTCTCAGATTCTTTAATTGCTTTTAATATATCCACGGTTTCATGGATCGGTCCTTGAATCGTTTCTTGCCAACGATTATACCAGGCACGTACGGGTACTTCCCATTCGGGATGTTTTGCGACTAATTCTTCTGTAGCTTCTTCAAAGGACCGGCCTGCATCTTGCTCATCATTCCATTCGCTGGTGCAAATATTATCCAAGAACCAAGTGATTTCTTCTTCGGTTTTAAAAATTTTTCGATAGAGGTGTCTTGGATTCCAATCGATAAGAACTGCTCCTAAATCAAATATTACGGTGTCAAAGGTGTTATTCATATTCACTTAAAGAACTCTAAATTTTTCTAATTCACCAAGTCGGGCGAAAATCGCTTGAAATTTAATGAAGGGCAAAATAAAAAATAATTTGCGGGTGATTACGGGAGGGTTGTTTCAATTTGATCAGCCACTCGTTGAGGTGTGATCCAAGTCAAGCAAGCAAAATCTCCGCGGTAACATTTCTCGCGTCCGAAAACCGAACATGGGCGGCATGGCAATTCCTCGCGACTGATTTGAATAATACTTTCATCTCCTTTTCCATACGGACCGAAACCGACATCGGTATGTGTCCCTCCCCAAATGGAAATCACGCGTATTCCAAGGAGGGAAGCTAAATGCATATTGGATGAGTCGACACAAAGCATTAAGTCTAATTTCTCCATCAAAGCAAGCTCCTGCTTTAACTTAAGTTGACCGGCAACGATGACGCAATTCTCAGGGAATTTGGCTCGAAGACTCTCAAAATATATCAGCTCCTTCTCCCCTCCCCCAAAAAGAAAAAATTTAACCGGTAATTTTTCAATGAGCGTTGACATCACCTGGGTATAATTCTCCACCGGCCAGATTTTGGAAGTATGCATGGCAAACGGAGCGATACCGACCCATCTTTCATTTTTCGAAATCTTATTCTTCTGAAGCCATTCAGCGACTTCGTTTTTAATAACTTCTTTTATCTTAAAAAAGGGAGGCGGCAAAATTGGAAAGGTAAAGCCAGCTTTTTCAAAGGCCAGTCGATACCGCTCTACGGTGTGTATCAATGGCACGGTTGATTTATTTGTTTTTTGTGCGATGGCTCGCTTCTCGCTTCTCCCTTTTTGGAATTTAACAACACGCGTAAAAAAGATTTTAAACAAGCTTCGGAGCATTATGGTGCGCATATGATCATGCATATCGATCACCACTTCATAGCTGCCTTTTATTAAAAGCTTCTTAAACAATTCACGCATGCCAAAAATGCCGTTATAGGTGTTGTCAACGTCTGCAGGGAACGGCACAACCCTTTCCATATCCGTAAAAAAAGAAGCAAATTTAGGACGCGTCACAACAGTTACTTCTACGTCGGGATAAGCAGCAACAAATGAACGAATTACCGGAACGAGAAGTACGACATCACCCATCGCAGAGAAACGGAGTACTAGAATCTTTGTAAGAGCCACGATTGAATATAAGTGTCTATCTTGAAAGGTGCAAACTTTACCTTGTTGGTTTACTATTATTAAAATGTTATGACTTAAATTTAGTTCCGTACAACATTGGATTGAGAGATGCGTCATTATACATTTTCATTTGCCGGTAAACCTTGAATCTACGGTTCCCTTTCGCGATGTCCTCCACCAACTCATCAAACGCAAGCTTCATATCCAATTTTTGCTCCATTAGGATTGCAAGCTTTGCTTCAACCGTTTTTAAGTGTTCTTTGCTGACATCTGCCCGCTCAGTTTGTTCTTTCATGTGATAAATCTTCAGCATTAAAATGCTCATACGATCGAGCAGCCAGGCAGGGGTTTCAGAATTTATCCGGGTACTTTGGCTGGCAGCCACGTTCTTAAACTGATCCAAAAAGTAATCATCCAATCTTTCAACTATGTCTGTCCGATCCTGATTGGATTTGTCTATTCTCCTTTTAATCTGAACCGCTTTTTCCGGTTCGATAGTAGGAACCCGGATTATATCTTCAAGATGCCATTGAACGGTATCGATCCAATTTTTAGCATATAGCAGGGCATTGATATTTCCCGAAGGAAATGGATTTTGTAATGGAGTATCCACATGGTCGTGCCGGTGGTAGTCATCAATGCTTTGTTGAAAAATCACATAACAGTCTGTCGCTTGCAGCATGCAAAAAGATTAAAATGCAATTTAGGGCTGTTATCCGTTATCCGGCATCGGTGTCCGTAAAAAGTTTAAGTTTGGAAAGATTGTAATCCGATTAACGAATAACGATTAAACTCTTATGCCATGTCATCACATCATTTTGTAAAAGAAGGACAAGAGCCAGCACTATTTATCCTAGAAGCACTTTCTTTTGAGATATTGCAACCTCTATTAGAATGGGTGCCAACGGTTATGGTGGCTGATTGTGTAGTGGAGGAAGTGTTGCAATGGGGAATAAAGATCGATATAGTATTGCAACATCACGTACCGCTTCCGGAGCTAGAGGAAAAGCTGGCCAATCAAACTCCAATACAAATAGTTCGCTGCAAGGCAGACGTATTAGGTGAAGGGTTACATTTTTTAATTCAAAACTATAATTCGACCCCTGTAAATATAATGGCGATACCGGATGCCGAACTTTTGAGAAGCTTAGACAAGTTTATTCTTCAACTTCAAATTGGAATCTTTTGTAAAACAGAAAAATGGTCTGCGATTGTTTCAGCCTTTGAGAAATGGCTGCCCGCTGGCTCGAGAATTTTAGTTCAATCTCGTCCGCTTTCCGGCTTGGAAGTAGAAGGCCTCGTTCAAAAAGGAGAAGAATGGTGGTCAACGGAGGCGGGGTTTATTAAAATTCAGGCAAAATCACCTTTTTGGATTGGGGAACGACTCTGAGCAGTTAAATACAGGCGTATTTAAGGCCTAAAAAATCTTTTTTACCTCATAGGGGTAAATCTTTTCTCAATTGTCATAACCTCAAAGCCGCAAACCCGTAAATTTCGCTGTTGATGGAAACTAAAACAGAGGAATTATCGGTCGACCGGCTAATGGCTACGCTGCAAGCGGGAGATATAACTGCCTTTGAGATGCTATTTAGAACCTATTACCAACCCTTGTGCAATTATGCTTACACGTTTGTGCAGGATCGAGACGAAGCTGAGGAAATTGTTCAGGCTACTTTTTTATCTGTTTGGGAAAAACGAGATAAGCTCGATATACATACCGGGGTAAAGCCCTATCTCTATGCCATGGTGCGAAATGCCGCCCTCAACATACTTAAACACGAGAAAATCAAACAACAACATGTGGCAGTAGAACTTGCAGTTGCTGAACGAAGTGTTGAATCAGTTACGCGCACGGTGATGGCTGCCGAATTAGAAGGCCGGATTCACAAAGCCTTAGAAAAGCTTCCTGAGCAATGCAGGCTGGTGTTTAAACTTAGCCGATTTGAGGAATTGAAATATGCGGAAATAGCAGATCAACTTGAAATTTCTATAAAAACGGTAGAAAATCAAATGGGAAAAGCATTAAAGATAATGCGCGAGCAATTGAAAGATTATCTGCCCATTTTTCTCCTGTTCCTAAACGGATTACTAAATTAAAAATTGAACCACAACGTAGACCATATTGACGACCTGATTGGAAAGTACTTAGCTGGTGAGGCTGAGCACACGGAAATTTCATTCATTGAAGGATGGATGAAGCAGGACCCCTCAAACCAAAAATATTTCGAGCAATGCAAATCTATTTTTGACAAGACGTCTTCGATTAATAGTTTGCAAGAATTCGATACCGATGCTGCATGGACTAAGATGAAATCCACGCTTCGAAAAAAAACTGACACTAAAACGGTACAGTTCCCTACCCAGAAGCCCAACTGGAATTTTACGTGGAGAGTTGCAGCCAGTATTATTTTGGTGATAGGTGTTGGATATTTTTCCTATCGTATGATGATGCCTGAGAAAGTGGACTCTTTGGAAGTTATATCTCAAAAGGAAACTTTATCGGATACGTTACCCGATGGTAGCGATGTTTTCTTGAACAAGAAAACAGAACTTACTTATACTTTCGACGAGAAGAAAAAAAATCACGTAGTAAAACTGAAAGGCGAAGCCTATTTTAATATTCAGCATGACGATGACAAAACGTTTATTATCGATGCTGCCGGCGTATTTATCCGCGACATAGGTACTTCCTTTAATGTAAAGGCGTATCCGGGTTCAAACACCGTGGAGGTTGTTGTTGAAGAAGGAAAAGTCATGTTCTATACAGGTACAGACTCCGGGGTCTTATTATCGGCAAACGGAAAAGGCATCTATGATAAGGTAGCCAAAACCTTTACAGTTGAACAGCCAGAAGAGAATGCTTTAGCTTATAAAACAAAATTCTTCATCTTTAGTAACACCGATCTACAAACGGCGGTGCATGAGCTTAACAATGTTTACGATAAGAAAATCGTATTGGGTAAAAATCTTGACAAGTGTCATCTCACGGTGTCATTTAACAATGAAGATATTGATGAAATCGCTTCCGTCATGGCCGAGACTTTAGGGCTTACCATTAACAAGTCGGGAAATGAAATCAGGCTAGAAGGATCGGGTTGTGAAAACTAAGGCACCTTTTTCGGCATGCATCTTTATTCATGCCATGCTTGCACTCACCTTTTGCTACACGCCCCTCCAGGCATTTTTATCGGATGATACCACACCTTTATTGGAGCGCACAATAACGATAAACCTGCAACAGGAGCAATTGGACGTAGCCTTAAAAAGGATTTCAGAGCAAGGAAGTTTTATTTTTTCCTATAACTCCTCGATCATTGATATCGATAAAACTATCAGTCACAATTTTAAGGAACAAACGATCCGTGAAGTTCTCGATCAAATTTTTAATGGAACAATTCAATACAAGGCTCGGGGTAAATACATTATTTTAACCAAGGCTGAAACAGCGAGTGTAAAAGATCAACGTATGCTAACGGGCTACGTATTGGATGAGGCAACCGGGAAGCGTCTTCGGAATGTAAGTGTTTATGATCCAGTGTCGCTCTCTTCGGCCGTAACAGATTCATACGGATATTTTCAACTGGAAGTAGATCAGCCTTCGGGGGAGGAAGTTAAATTAGCAATAAGCAGACTTGACTATACCGATACCGTTGTTGCTGTCGTATCTAACAGGCAAAGGCTTCTCAATATCCCGCTTAAAATAAACGAAGAAAAGATGAACAAGCTTGCGGATAGCGTAAGGCAAAAAATAAAACGCTTTTGGAACACGAAAATCCTAACACCTCAAGCGGCGAACATGGTGAATATTCAAGACACGTTGTATCGCAAATTTCAATTCTCCGTCGTGCCATTTATCGGGACTAATCATAAACTGAGCGGCAACGTTATCAATGATTATTCATTTAATCTCTATGGCGGATATTCGCTTGGGGTTGAAAAATTAGAGATTGGCGGACTATTTAACCTCGTGCGAGGAGATATGAATGGAGCACAATTTGCCGGACTTTTCAATGCGGTTGGCGGAAAAATGAAATTTATTCAGTTTGCTGGTTTGGTTAATATGAACCGGGATACGGTTGAGGGATATCAATTTGCCGGGCTAATCAATTTAGATACTAGGTCCTCTAACAACTTTTCAATGGCTGGGCTTTTTAATTTTACCTATCGGGATTCCCGGGGAATTCATCTCGCCGGACTTGGAAATGGTACTATAGGAAAACAGGAAGGTCCGCACGTTGCCGGACTTTTTAATTTTTCTACCCAAGACTCTTATCCTGTACAATTGTCTTCGTTATTAAATTTTACAGCGGGTAAAATGAGAGGTGCTCAAGTATCAGGTTTGTTAAATTTTGCAGCAAAAGAAGTCAGGGGCGCACAAGTTGCCGGACTTATAAACGTAGCCCCAAGGGAAATAAAAGGTGCTCAGGTTTCTGGTTTTTTAAACTATGCTACGAAAGTTTATGGAGCGCAGGTAGGTGTAATTAATGTAACGGATAGCATACGCGGAGTCCCTGTCGGTGTAATGAGCTTCGTCCTGAAAGGTTACCATAAAATTGAAATTGCCGCGGATGAAATTTTTTATACGAATCTTGCCTTTCGAACGGGTGTGCGTCAGTTCTATAATATTTTTGCCGTAGGTGCGAAGCCGGATACCTTCGAGGATGAAGAGACGTTGTGGTCTTTTGGTTATGGCTTTGGTACCGCGCCCAAACTTTCACGAAAGCTTAGTCTTAATGTTGATCTTACTTCCAGCCAGGTTGTGAAGGGAAAGTCGATTGATGCCATCAATATGATAAATAAGGTATACCTGGGACTTGAGTGGCAAACCTTTAAACATGTTGGGCTTACGTTTGGTGTCACTCTGAATGGATATATCACAGACACTACGTATGATAAGTACCCTCCTCTTTTCACCGATTACACTCCGCACTTTATTTCAGACAAAACCTACAGCAACGATATGAATATGAAGATGTGGTGGGGCGGAAAAATCGGACTACGTTTTCTTTAAAGGAAAGTACTAGGTGTATGCAGGCCCTATAGCCTGAACTTCGTCTTGAAATTAGGGGTTCACCTGAAGCACCGGTCTTTTGCCCAATTCTTTGAGAAGTTTGGCATGTCCGACAATCGCGTCTACAAAGGTCGGTTCTGATTTATAAGGAAGGCCGAATTCTTGTGTTGTAGCTTTGACGATACTAGAGATTTTCTTGTAATGTACATGGCAAACATTGGGAAAAAGGTGATGCTCAACCTGGAAGTTTAAACCTCCGACGTACCACGAAAAAAAACGGCTCTTATTAGCAAAGTTAGTGGTGGTGTAAAGTTGATGAATAGCCCAACTGTTATCCATATTTCCGTGTACATCCGGCATGGGGTACTCTGTTCCATCAATGACGTGAGCAGGTTGGAAGATGATTGCTAATATAAAGCCAGCTACGTAGTGCATCGCGACAAAGCCTATTATCCATTGCCACCAGGTTATAGGGAGGATGGACATAGGAAGAACTAAAATATATCCTATGTAGATTAATTTGGTGGCGATCAATATTGCCCATTCTTTTCGGATATCTGCTTTTTGTTTTTTTACTAGCCCTTCGTTCTGATACCGGATCAATCTGATAAAGTCTTTTACAGCTACCCAGACTAATGTCATTAACCCGTATAAAAACCAGGCATACATGTGCTGAAATTTGTGAATGGATCTCCATTCACTCTGTGGTGCCATTCTCAAGACGCCGCGAGGACTAATGTCTTCATCATGGTCGTGAATATTGGTATAGGTATGGTGTAAGACGTTGTGTTG
>CAZAHL010000145.1:0-17415 GCA_964484845.1 uncultured Chryseolinea sp.
CGGATTAAAGTAGGGCTTTCGAAATTCGGAGTTCGAAATTCGTCATTCGACATTGGTATTAGAGGATCTGATAAATTGAATGTCGAATGTCCAACACCGAATGTCGAATGACGAAAGGAGTGCCCATTAACTATTAACCGATAACGATTAACGAACCCATGATCCTTGATCCAACCAAAGCGACCAATACAAAAGAACTGCACGATCTGCTGCTGGGGGCCGTCGCACCACGGCCGATTGCGCTTGCATCTACCGTTGATCTCGAGGGAAATGTAAATCTTAGCCCTTTTAGTTTCTTTAACGTCTTCGGAACGCAGCCAGCTACGCTGGTATTCTCGCCTAACAGACGCGTACGTGATAAGACAACGAAGCATACGTTGGAAAATATTCTGGAAACGCATGAAGTGGTAATTAATACTGTGAGCTATGCTATGGTGGAACAAATCTCTCTCGCGAGTTCGGAATATGGTAAAAATGTTAATGAATTTTTGAAATCGGGACTTACCGAAGTTAAGTCAGAGCGCGTTAAGCCACCCCGTGTAAAAGAGTCGCCGGTATCTTTTGAATGTCGTGTGCTGGAAGTAAAAGCAATGGGAACAGAAGGCGGTGCTGGCAACCTGGTGATCTGTGAAGCCATCTTGATACATGCGCAGGAATATATTTTTGATGCACAGGGAAAGATCGACCCTCGCAAAGTGGACAGCATAGCACGCATGGGAGGTGATCACTACTGCCGTGTAAATGGTGAAAGTATTTTTCAACTTCCTAAGCCCGGCTTTCCGGTTGGTATTGGAATCGATCTTTTGCCCGACGATATCAGAAATAGCTCCGTACTTACAGGCAATAATCTAGGACGACTTGCTAACATTGACAAGATCCCTTCCCTGGAAGAAGTGAAAGCTTTTTCAGAAAATTTTAATTACGATATTCTTTCCCAAAGCAATGGTAACGATCGCATAGTTGCTATTCACAAACATGCTCAGCATCTCCTTGCGCAGGGTGAGATGAAAATGGCATGGCTACTTCTATTGAGCGCAAATAAAAAGACGGAACCATGGAACTAAACGAAGTAACCAAAAAGCTTCCGAAGCATTTGCTACAGTTTATTGTGGATCAACCCTACAACGCCTACACGCCGGTAGACCAGGCGGTGTGGCGTTATGTGATGCGTCAAAATTATCATCACCTGCAAAAGGTTGCCCATGAATCGTATGTCCAGGGATTGCAACTTGCCGGTGTTGACATAGAGCAGATACCGACACTGTATGGTATGAACAGAATACTGAGAAGCATTGGCTGGGCAGCCGTTGCCGTCGATGGGTTCATTCCTCCCGGGGCGTTCATGGAGTTTACCAAATATAACGTCCTGGTAATTGCGGCCGACATTCGCACCATCGGGCACATCGAGTATACTCCTGCTCCTGATATCATCCACGAATCGGCCGGGCATGCGCCCATTCTTGCCATGCCGGAATTTGCAGCTTACCTCAAGCAGATCGGAGAAGCGGGAAGCAACGCATTTTCTTCTAAAAAAGACATAGAACTTTACGAAGCTATTCGCCATTTGTCCATCGTCAAGGAAGATCCGAATACGAAGGAAGAAGAGGTACACGAAGCAGAGCACGCCATTGCAAAAATTCAAAGCAGCATGGGTACTCCTTCCGAAATGGCCCTGATCCGAAATTTGCATTGGTGGACCGTGGAGTATGGCTTGATCGGAACGCTGGATAACTATAAGTTATACGGAGCAGGACTTCTCTCCTCTATCGGAGAAGGCATGAGTTGTTTAAGTAGCCATGTGAAGAAACTTCCGTATACGCTGGAAGCCATGCACTGCAACTACGATATTACGAAGCCTCAGCCTCAACTGTTTGTCACACCTGATTTTGCTCACCTGACCACCATCCTGGAAGAATTTAAACAGCGCATGGCCTGGACTACGGGTGGACTGGATGGTGTTCGGAAGGCCATAGCCTCAGAGCAAACCGCTACGATAGAATATAGCTCCGGCCTGCAAGTCACTGGAACTTTTATAAACGTACTGGAAGCAGAAGGCTCGCCTGTCTTCATTCAAACTGCCAGTCCTACTGCATTGTCATTAAATAGTATAGAGCTTAGTGGTTATGATAAAGATCGTTTTCCTGCAGGATTTTCCTCTCCCGTCGGAAAACTGACAATCTCGCCAATTGCCTTGGAAGATATGACGGGCGAAGTTTTGCGAAGAAATGGAATTGAAGCAGGTAAGCCCGCCCGCTTGAAATTCGAAAGTGGTATTGAAATAGAGGGACGTGTTCTGGAAATCCTGCGAAGCCGATCGGGCAAGGTTATCTTGCTGGAGTTACAGGATGTTCTAGTGCGATACAACGGTGAAGTTCTCGCTTCAGTCTCCTCCTACTCCGTGGCCGTTGGAGAAAAGATCATTTCAGCCTATGCCGGTCCCGCCGATGCAGAGGCTTTCCAACCAACGGCAAGGGTACCCCACGAAAAGATGCACAAGATCGTGTATGACGAAAAAGCTGTTAAGCTTCAGGGGTTATATCGGGTTGTGCGGGACGCAAGAAGTGACGAACAATTGATCTCAGGACTGGTATCTTTATGGAAAACAGTAACCCGTGACTTTCCCGAGGACTGGCTGTTGTCACTCGAAATTTTAGAAATACTAGCGCATCATCCTCCTTATCAGCATGACAGTGATTCAATAAATGAGTACCTCAAAAATAAAGCAGCACGCAATCCTCATCTGGAAAATCTCATTACAAATGGATTGAAGCTGCTTGGTGTTGTCGGGAGTTACCACTAATCGTTATAGTTTATAGTAATCTACAATAGATTCTAATACCAATGTCGAATGACGAATTTCGAACTCCGAATTTCGAAAGCCCTCGTTTAATCCGTTTGGTATCCATTATTCCAAACAATTATTAGCCAGTTCATTCGACATTCGACATTCGGCGTTGGACATTCGACATTCAAATTGTCAGTTCTAATTAATTTCGAATTTAGATTGTTTCAGCGTATGCCACAATCCTCATCTAAAAAATCTCATTACAAATGGATTGAAGCTGCTTGGTGTTGTCGGGAGTTACCACTAATCGTTATAGTTTATAGTAATCTACAATAGATTCTAATACCAATGTCGAATGACGAATTTCGAACTCCGAATTTCGAAAGCCCTCGTTTAATCCGTTTGGTATCCATTATTCCAAACAATTATTAGCCAGTTCCTTCGACATTCGACATTCGGCGTTGGACATTCGACATTCAAATCGATTCTAATATGAACTTCGAATGTCGATCTAGCATGTTTAGCTCGGTCGTAGTCATACACTCTCATCAGGATTTACTCAGAATGGCTTAGTAAATATGTACCCGTCAAGGAATTCTTCGCTGAAGTAAGTTCTTTTGGTGTACCTTCAAAAATTACCTTCCCTCCTTTATTGCCTCCTTCAGGACCCATGTCGATGATCCAATCCGCATTTTTTATAACATCCAGGTTGTGTTCAATAACAATAACCGTATTGCCGGTATCGACCAGGCGATTCATGATTTCCAATAGATGGCCGATATCAGACATGTGTAGCCCGGTGGTTGGCTCGTCCATCACGTAGATGCTTCCTTTTTTGTGCAACTCGCTTGCCAGCTTTATTCGCTGACATTCGCCACCTGATAGGGTGCTGAGCGGTTGTCCCAGCGTGAGGTAATCGAGCCCGACATCGCTCATCGCCTTGAGGATAGAAACGATTTCTTTGTTATTGAAGAATTCCAGTGCTTGCTGCACAGACATTTCCAACACTTCGCTGATGGATTTATGTTGAAATTTGTAAGCCAGCACTTCGTCTTTAAATCGCTTACCACCGCAGACTTCGCAGGGCGTCTTCACTTCATCCAGAAATGCGAGGTTGGTATAAATGACACCAAGGCCCTGACAGTTCTCACAGGCACCTGTTGAGTTGAAACTAAACAGCGATGCGCTCACACGATTAGCAGAAGCAAACACTTTCCTTACATCGTCCATGATGCCGGTATAAGTCGCAGGATTAGACCGGGAAGAAGTCCCCACGGATGACTGGTCAATCACAATAGCATCAGGATGTTGCTGCAGAAATACATGGTTAATAAGCGAGCTTTTGCCTGAGCCCGCAACCCCCGTTACGGCCGTGAGCACTCCTACCGGTATTTTCACACTTACGTTCTGAAGGTTGTTTAACTTAGCCTTGGAAATGGTTAAGTGGCCCTTGCCCGTACGAAAGCTTTCCTTGAGCGGCATCGACTGCTTCATATGTTTGCCCGTCAGCGTACCTGCTTTAAGGAGTCCCGGAAAGTCGCCTTCATAGACAATAGATCCACCATTTCTTCCAGCAAGAGGACCGACATCGACAATATAGTCCGCTACCTTAATTACATCCGGATCATGCTCTACGACAAGCACCGTGTTGCCTTTGTCCCTGAGTTTTAGCAAAAGTTCGTTCAAGCGGTGCACATCCCGGGGATGCAAGCCCACACTGGGTTCATCAAAGATATACATAACATCCACCAGGCTGCCGCTAAGATGTTTGACCATTTTGATGCGTTGCGATTCACCGCCTGATAATGTACTGGTCTCCCGGTTCAGACTCAGGTATTCCAGGCCAATGTCGATGAGGTATTGCAACCGCTGTACTAACGTGTTAGCTATCGGCAGCGCTACGGGATCTTTTATGATCCCGATAAACTTGATCAGCTCGCTCACTTCCATCGCGGAAAGGTCAGCAATATTATTGCCGTTAATTTTACATTTAAGGGCTGACTGACTGAGACGGGCGCCTTTACAAAGATGGCAAGGCCCATTGGTAATAAAGGGTTCTACCGATTTTTGCGTACGCTCCGACATCGTTTTGACATCCCGTATGATGTACTTGTTATTGAATTTTGTCGCGATTCCTTCGAATGTAAAATTGATAGGTTTGCCGGCAACATTGGATTTGACTTTGTATGGTTCGCTATAGAGGAGCAGCTCCAATTCCGCTGCTGTGTACTTCGAAAGCTTTTTCTTGTTATCAAATAAACCCGACTGCGTACAGATGGTCCAGTACCAGCTATCGACCCCATAGTCCGGAAGCAGGATAGCCCCTTCGTTAAGTGACTTGGATTTGTCCAGCGCCTTCTCAAGGTCCAGACCTACTTTGCGGCCGATCCCATTGCATTCCGGGCACATGCCCTGCGGGTCATTGAATGAGAAGAGATTGTAATTGCCAATATGGGGTTTGCCTGCACGCGAAAAAAGAAGGCGAAGCACTGTAAAAATGTCAGTGATGGTACCCATCGTCGAATGGGAGCCGCCTCCCAGGCGTTTCTGATCCACGACAACCGCCATGCTAAGATTTTCAATAGCATCCGCATCCGGCTGCGGGAATCGCGGAAGAAAATTTCGAACGAACATGCTAAAGTTTTCATTCAGCAGCCGCTGCGCTTCTGTGGCAATGGTATCGAATACAATAGAAGATTTGCCTGAACCAGAAACCCCTGTAAATATGGTAATCTTGCGCTTGGGGATACGTAATGAAACATTTTTTAGATTGTTCTCCCGCGCATTCCTTATCTCGATATATTCCTGTGACATCATTTTATGGTTTGGGGTAATTATATAATTTCTTTCATAAAATGAGAAGTACTGATCGAGAAAGATTTCACGGGAAGGGCGCAGATAGTGCTCCCGCGGTCTTTGCGTGACTGCATTTTGAAACAACAAGAAGTTACAACAGGAAATCGGCGCCTGGACCTCGCTCGCTAATGATTGATCTGATCTATAATCCAATACCTCCATCGACAATTCCAGTATCCCTAACGTATAACTTGAGCGAACATCGTCATCTTCGTTATTATTCAAGGTTATATAATACCTTTGCCAGCATCTCGTTCGCCATGAAAAAGCTTATCCCGTTTCTCACTTTCTCATTCTTTTTCTTTTCCTGTAATTTTTCCCGTCAGCATGAGGGACGTAATGACGTCCAAAACGACTCGATCCAGATCAAAATATTTGAAATCAATGACGGATATGGCTATGAGATTTTCCTTCACCAGGAAAAGGTTGTCTATCAACCCACGGTACCTGTAATAGACGGAAACACTAACTTTCCAAACCAAGAATTTGCCTGGGAGACTGCCCTTTTGGTTTCCTCAAAAATAAGAGCAGGTGTTATCCCGCCTTCCATATCATCCGAGGAGATGGAAGCACTTTTTAAACGGCATAATTAATACTTTTTCAACAAATCGTTTTATGAATAATATAAGAACAACATTACTGATTGCAATTTACTTACTGCCTATCTTCTTCATGTCCTGTAGTAAAGATGAAGATGATCCAACAGACGATACGAGTCCGACGATCACAGTGATTAGTCCAATATCAGGAGCCGTAGGATCCGCTGTAATTATCACAGGAAAGAATTTTGATCCGGTCGCTGCATCGAACAGCGTATTATTTTTTAATGGCAAACCGGCAACTGTAACTGTTGCTTCTCCAACGGAGCTGTCGGTTATTGTTCCTGCGGATGCCACAACGGGTAGCATTACTTTACAAGTCAATGCAAAAACGGCTGTCTCGGCACAAGTTTTCACTGTTATGCAGGTAGCAGATGCCCCCGTGATCACATCCTTTACTCCTTCTTCCGGACCGATCGGAACTTCGGTCACGATCACGGGAAGCAAATTCAGTAGCACGGCGAATCAAAACGAAGTAAAATTCAACGGCACGGTGGCAACGGTTTCAAGCGCAACGGCCATACAGCTTGTCGTTACAGTTCCAAGCGGTGCGACAACAGGTACTCTCACAATCAAAGTAAATGGTCTTACGGCTACTTCAGCTTCAGCTTTCACAGTAACCGGAACCAGCCCTTCACAATGGGCGGCAAAAACTAATTTTGCCGGAAATGCCAGGGCATGGGCCGCAGGTTTTGCGATTGGCACAAAGGGATATATCGGTATGGGTATGAATTTCATGACCCCCTATGAAGATTTCTGGGAATTCGACGCAACGGGTGGTGCCTGGACGCAAAAAGCCAATTTCGGAGGCGGAAAACGTTACAGAGCAGCATGTTTTGTTATCGGTACCAAAGCGTATGTCGCGACCGGTATCGATGCCGTGGGAAATGAAATGAAGGATCTTTGGGAATATGATCCCTCATTAAACAAATGGACACAAAAAGCCGACTATGGCGGTACGATGATGTATGGTGGTTTTGCTTTCACGTTAGGAGGAAAAGGATATGTTGGAAGTAGCGGACAAATGTGGGCGTATGATCCGCCGAATAATTCATGGACACAAAAGAAAGCCTATGAAGGCTCAGGTGGTGCCCATAGCGCTGCCTTCACAATTGGTGATAAGGCGTATGTAGGAACGGGTTATGCAGTGATTACGGGAGAGTCAAATGACTTTTGGGAATACGATGCAACGCTAAATGACTGGACACAAAAGGCGGATGTGCTCGGGGCAGATCGTGGAGAAGGGATCGGGTTCGCCATTAACGGAAAAGGTTACCTGGGTCTCGGAAGCAATGATCTGGTCGACTTGTATGAGTTTAATCCAACCAACAATACTTGGACTAAGAAAAATGATTTCATCAAAACGGGTGGCCTATATGCAGCTGCCGTTTTTGTCATCAACAACAAGGCTTATGTTGGTACCGGTAATGATTCAAACATTAATGCATCAAAAAGCTTATTTGAATTCGATCCAACAAAATAGTCTTTACTTTTAAAATTCTTAACCGTTCAGAGAAGCACAATCTAAGCGCTCCGGCATAGTCGGAGCGCTTAATCGTCAATCTACATTCTAAAATCTATCACCCTTCTATCGGTCTTACTTCAATAACCTGCTCGCCCTTCATTAACAACGGAGAAGTTTGTGCAATTGAAACCGCCTGGTTTATGCTCTCAGCCTGAATAATATAATAACCTGCTATTCCCTCCTTCGCTTCGATAAAAGGGCCGTCTGATAAAACATCTGTTTTACTGACATATTTTCCTTTGGCGGCAAGGGGTGCGGAGTCCATATAATTTCCAGAATCAGCGATCGATTTGGTCCATTCATCCATTGCCTTAATATCGGCAGCCTGCTCTTCTTTCGTAAGCTGCCTCATCTTTTTCAAGTCTTCGCGCATGATCAGCATAAATTTTTCCATAGCATGAGTGTATAAGGTTAATTTTTTCTTTAGGTCAACGCAAAATATTATGGTATCGGCCAATCAAAAATAACACGATCGCGTCTCCATACAGTAAAGACATTCTCGTATTTAATTTCCGGACAAAAAATTCTTTAAGGCGAGAAATAATTGAAAAACCATGAAAACCCAGGATAGGATTCGTTACTGCGCGCAAAGTAATTCGCAAAAAGCAAATAACCACTTCCGCGCCCTTTGCGTTTTCTCTTTGCGATTTCTTTGCGTGAACTGTATTTAAAAAATCTCGGCGATCCTGCACCCTGCAATAGAGCACCCCAATCTAAAATCGTCACTCTAAAATCTACAATCGTACCAAATGCTTCTCCAACCACCCCACCACAATCTCCCGCATCTCCGGTAACTCTTCATGCGGACAGTCAAAGAGTTCAATCCGGCAATCTTCTCGTTTTCCATATTTTTCATACAGTTGCAACAAATGATCCCGGACTTTCTCAACCCCTTTGGGTGGAGTAAGGTGGTCCAAGCGTCCGTTGAGACTTACGTGAGGACGAGGTACAATGAGTTCATTAATTGTTTTCGTGTCAAAATGTTTTAGCAGAGCCGGAACGTAATAATAAATACCGTGGCCTTTTAAATTATTGGCTTTGATCAGTTCCTCAAAATCGGTCATACAACACAAATCCAAACAGGTAGTAATACGTGTGTCCAGCGCGGCGAGCCACCAGGCTTTTGTAGCACCCATAGAAAGTCCGAAGACCCCTACCCTTTTCGGGTCCGCCTCGGGTCGCGACAACAAATAATCCAGCGCTTTCATTTCATCCCAAAGCATCATACCGAATAGCGTGCGACCTTCCCAAAGCATTTCTTTGAACGTATCCATTTCAGTGTTCGCTTTCCGTTCACCAAAACACCAACTGTCAATAGCAAGCGTGAGAATTCCTTTTTGCGCATACACAGGAGCATAAGCCGGCATCACTGGACGGCCATTCAGCAATTCATCTTTACCGATATCATAGGTACCAAAATGAGCATGGCAATACAACATGCACGGCGCCTTACTTTTTACTTTATCAGGCACAAGCAAAATGCCAGGCACTCGTTCCATTCCATTGAAATCAAAATCCAAATATTCCAGCGTGTACCCATCATGTTGCTCCTTTTTTAACAATTGAGGTGGCTTCGGAGAGTAATCTTTAGGAAGATCACCTAACAGTGAAAATAATTTTTCACGTTGAGCTTTTTGAGCAGATGTAAAATCAGAATTGCGTTGATCCATTGCAGAGGCAGAATTTAAAGGTAATAAAATACCGGCAGCAGAAGTTGCTAATGATTTCTGTAAAAACTTCCTTCTGTTATAGTGCATAAGTAAAAGAGTATCTTTTTCAGTAAGCTTTAAATTGTAGAATTTCACGCAAAGAACGCAAATCTAATTCCGCAAAGAACGCAAATAAAGACTTCCGCGGCCTTTGCGTTTTCCTTTGCGACCTCTGCGTGAACTGCATTTTCGGGCAAAGCAAAGAGCACCCAATCTTCAAATCTAGACACTTATAACTATGTTGGTTCCTTCCCAACTTTAAGTTCCTGTCCTATTTTAATCATAAAAAATGAAAAAAAAGCAGGGCAATTCTGGAGAATTAACCCTGCACAATGACTAAAGTAAAAGTAGCTATTAATTTATATTGAAGAGTCCTTTACATTACCATCCTAGTATCTGCTCTAGCTCAGGATTAAGAAGAACCTGAGTCTGTGGCACGGGACGATAATAGAATTTTGGCTCTACAAAAGTACCCCGTTCGGGATCTGTTACGGACGTACCTCCGCTGGTTCCGTTGCTAAGATAAACAGATGCAGTACTGTTCTGTGGTCCAATTTGGTAATAAATGAATTTTTTACCTAGTGCATTCTCTTCCTTATCATCTTCAGCCGGAATAGGGTCTGTATACGGAATAAGAATAATATCCTCGATAGCATCTCCGGTGAGATCGTATTTGCCAGGTCCGGGGAAATATAAACCTTCAGGCTCTTTTTCGATCAGCTTGCCGGCATGCCATCGCATGAGATCATCAAACCGAAACCCTTCCAGTGCCAGTTCAACACGCCTCTCTCGCCTAATCTCCAGTAATACTGCAGCCTGGGCTCCGGTAACATTCGGGTATTGTGTTTGTAAAACGGGATCCACGGCAGGGCTAAGCGCTAAAGGTACCATCCCTGCCCGGGCCCGGAGCAGGTTAACAGTTAAATCGAGATCGGCCTGTGTCAGTTCTCCCAGCTCGGCTTTTGCCTCCGCATAGATAAGCAGTATCTCGGCAAATCGCACTATTGGAATATCAATACCGTTCTGCACTTCCTGACTGGTATTGTTAACGAAACCCTTGAGCTGGTGATAGCCTGAAAAATTCTTGGTGAGCTGCTGGATGTAAATACCGGCCCCCTGGGCATACGTTGAGGTATTGATCAGTTCCCATCCGGGGTACGCAAAGGTTTGATATAAACGCGCATCGCGGTTCACAAATTCGTCAACAAAGAGCTTGGTTTTATAATTGGGCTGATCGGTATAAGGCGTTCCTTCCTCTGTCAGGTAGGTCTGCAAAAGATCGCGTGCAGGATTCACCTCATAGTTGCCGAACATTTGTGGCCCCCATCCGCTATTGAGGACTTCATATTCGCTGAACATTCCCAGGATCACCTCAGGATTGCCTTCAAGGTCAGTGCTGTTGAACAAAGATCCGTAATCTTCCATGGGATTGCCTGTAGTATAGATCGAAAAACCTCCCTCATCCATGATTTTTTTAGCAGCGTCCCGGGCAATCTGCAGATAGCTGTCAGCTGTATTCTGAAGAGCCAGTTCTCCATGATATTTCCTAAAGGTGCCTTCGTGCAAGGCATGGCGAGCCTGATAAGCGAGTACTACCCATTTATTGACAGCTCCTGCGCGGTCGTCTTCCCTTACATGTTCGGCCGCAAAGGCGTAATCCTCAAATATCTTATCGACAATGAATGCTCGTGGATCGCGGGGCTTGTACAAGTCCGGATTATTGGCTTCCAATACTTGATCATACCATGGTACATCCGAGTACCGCTTAACTTTATCCATGTAGAATTTTGCCCTGAAAAAACGGGCAACACCTTCATAGTGGTGAAGCGCTTCTTCTCCGATGGAAGCCTTCCCGGAATTTTCCAGGAAGTAGTTGATCCTACGCAATTGTTCCCAGTCCCATCCACCGGTGACGGTAGACGCCGACGGCGTACCGATCATCATATTCTTAATCTCTGTAGCTCCGGTAGTTGCCGCGTTATCGGTTGACTGATCGTCAAAATAAATATTGAAACGCGACGAATCATATAGGCTATAAGTATAGGTTGCGAGGTCTTCTTCAGTTTTGAAAAAGTTCTCTTTGGCGATAGATGTCTCCGGGTAACGTTCCAGAAAATCGTCGTTACAGGATTGTATGGCCAGCGTTATCGAGGCAAAAAGTAATATATATTTTTTCATATTCTCTTCTGTTTTAGAATTGCATTTCAATACCGAATGAATACTTCCGTTGGAAAGGATAAGCATATCCCCAGCCGCTTTGGGAACTATGGGAAGGATCGATTTTATCGATATTATCGGTGATCGCTTCCGGATCAAAATATTTTTTAACTTCCGAAATCTCTGCAAGGTTTTCGCCGCTTACATAAATTCTCAGCTTCGAGATCTTTACGCGCTCAAGAATGGAAGATGGTAAGGTATAACCGATCGTAATATTCTTAAGCCTGAGGTATGCTCCGTTCAGCATGTATTTGGTTTGTGGAACCGCGAGACCCTGCGCTTGATCAATGCGTTCGCCCAGGTTTCTATCAGCCAACCATGCCTGTAGTATGGGAAACGCTGCATCGGTATTGGCATCCGCCAGACCAGCGTTGAGATAAGATTGTGAATGTTGCGCGCGCAATGCATCGCCGTCATTGGCAGACCGATAGTAATCCATCAGGTGATTGTATCCACCGGCGTACGGTTGCTGATACGCTCCCCAATAAAGGTAATTCAGCGGATAATAATCCATTTTCCCAATGCCCTGAATAAAGGCCCTGACATCAAAGCCATTCCAAGATCCTCCGATATTAAAACCAAAGCGGAATCGTGGCGTGAGGTTTCCAATTACTGAAAGGTCTTTTGGCTGGGAAGTGGTCGAACCTTTTTCAATCTTGCCATTTTCATCCAGGTCTTTATACTTCGGCCATCCGGGCACTACACTCAGCGCCCCCCAGGGAACAATGGAAGATTCATCCAGCACATCGATCTCTTCCTGCGATTGGAAGAAGCCATCGCTTTGCAACCCCCATATTTCCCCAAGCTCTTTTCCTTTATAATATTGTGTCAGGCTTCCGTTGGGGTTATCAAATTGTGTAATGTGTGACCGGCTATCCGCCAGGGTGAATTTGGCGTTGAACAGGAGGGGCTTTCCCTGAACCATAAATTCGTCGTCATAGCCCAACGATATTTCCCATCCCTTTGTTTCAAGATCCGCTGCATTTTCATTTGGTTCGTCAGCACCTATTACGTTGGGAAGATCTTTTCCTTGTGTTAACATTCCGCGGGTATCACGCTTGTAAATATCAAATGATGCAGTGATCCTTTGCTGGAAAAAACCCAAGTCTACACCCAGGTTTCCAGAATACACTTTCTCCCAGGTATAGTTTGATGACACTAAAGGTGATGAAGAAACAACTTGCGGAAGGTTCCCGTCAATGAGGTTGGGACTGCGGCGGGATTTCATGGTAGCGATATAGCCGTAGGGATCGACAAACTGGTTGCCTAACACGCCATATGAAGCCCGAATCTTCAAAGTATTGATTGTACTTTTAAGAGGTTCCCAAAACGATTCTTCGTCAACTTTCCAGGCGGCCGAGGTGGAAGGGAAAAAACCAAAACGGTCATCCTTCGGGAATTTGGAAGAGCCATCATAGCGACCGTTGAATTCAACAATATACTTGTCTTTGAAAATATAATTGAGCCTGTAAAAAGCGCCGCGGATTGCCCAATCTTCTATAGACTCACTCACGACTGATTCTCCGGTAGCGAGACCAATTGTGGGAAGAGAACTGGAAATGACGCCGCTTCTCTGAGCTTTAAACAACTCGGCGCGGCTATACTCCTGGTTGAATCCTACGATCGCATTCAGAAAATGATCACCGAATTTTTTTTCGAATGTTCCGTAGGTGTTAAAAACATAATATGAATCAAATCCCCCCTCACGATAAGCAATGTTGTTACCTTCCTGGCGAACATCATCCGGGCCAAAACCGATGTTATATTTCGTCTGATATTTGTTCTTGTTTGCATCTTCCCTGCGGATGGTAAAGTCGGCATTCCAACGGATCATCCGTTCGAAGAAAGATAGCTCGCTGCTGAAAGTGGTCTGCAGCATATTAACTTTGTCATTAATTTGTCCTCCATCGGTTAGCCTTGCTCCTACCCGGCCTACGTCGGTATTGGCCCAGGTGCCGTCCGGGTTTTTATCCCAGCTGGTAGGAAAAAGATTGTAAAGGTCAGCTATGGAAAGATGGTAAGGCTTACTTCTCTCTGTAAGTGCAAGGACAGTATTGTTTCCCAGCGATAACCACTCGAAAGGTTTGAAATTTACTTTTGCCCGGACGGAATAACGATCGAATTTATCTTCAGCAAGTCGTAAAGCGCCGTTTTGTGAATCGTATGCTCCGGAAAGATAATAGGATGTATTGCCTGATTTTCCTGAAATGGAAATGTTATGACGCTGCGATAGCGTATAGTTATTCAAAAAGTATTTCGTCCAGTCACGATTACCCATATAGTCCCAGAGCGAATTGTCATTTGGATCCAGCCTGACCGGATCGGAGGAGGAAGGATTATCGGAGCGTTGTTTTGCCCATGAATATTGGTCGGCATTGTAATTCACATAATCCCAGGGAGTGTTGTCGGTTGATGTCTCCAGCATCCGCATATAGATATAAGGATCCGTGATCTTATTCGGAAGTACTGTGGGCTTTCCCCAGGAAAAATTGTTCGAATAATTTATGGTTAGTCCGTCACGCACGCCTGATTTAGTAGTTATTAGGATCACACCATAAGCAGCTCGCGCGCCGTAGATGGCTGCCGAGGAAGCATCTTTTAAGACCGAAATGCTCCGGATATCCGACGGTGCAATATAGTTGAGCTCGCTGGCGTCCATGGGAACGTTGTCCACAAGGATCAGTGGATTTCCACCATTGATAGAAGTGAACCCACGGATGTTGATGTTTGGGGTTGAGCCTGGTTCACCGTTGAGAAAATCGATATTCAGATTTGGAACAGCTCCTTGAAGTCCCGAGGCGATATTTTGTATTGGACGGGCTTCCAGTGCCTTACTATCGACAGCATCGACAGCTCCCGAAAGATTCACTTTTTTCTGTTCGCCGTATCCAACAATCACTACTTCCTCAAGTGAGTTCGGACTTAACTGTAGGGCTATTGAAAGATTAGTTTGATTCTCAACAGCAATCTCCTGCGTCTGGTAACCGATGAAGGAAACCACAATAACATTACCCGGTGATGTTTCCAGCGTAAAGGTTCCGTTGACGTCGGAGATTGTTCCTCTTGTAGTTGATTTGATGATGATATTAGCTCCTATGATAGGAGAACCATCTGCGGCATCAGTGATCGTGCCCTGGGTGGTCGTCGTTTGCGCGGACAGGGAGAAGGAAACCACCATCATGAAGGTGATCCCCCAGTAAATCAGTTTTCTCCGGAATAAATCGTTCCCGTAAAATAATATCATAAGATTATTTGGTTTTTGGTGTGACTGTTCCCAAAAGTATAGTTAAATATATATTGAATGATCGTTCAATCAAAACTTAACAGACATTTCATGCGGTATATACAGGACTTAATTTATTTTTGATGAAATATTAACATATGGGCAGAGCAAGCCTTAAATCGATCCGGCAAAAAGAGATCATCCAGGCCTTTTATAATGTCTCGAAATCAACTGGCTTGGAACATGCGTCCATTGCCAAAGTAGCTGAGCATTTAGACATTAATCCCAGTCTTATTGTGCATTACTTCAAGTCCCGGGATGCGCTTATGTCTGGGCTGATGGATTTTATACTGGAGAAATACCGCGATATCTACCAAGCCAATGGAAATACCTACTCTACCACGAAAGAATTGGAAACGCTCATTGCCAATCTTTTTTCACGCAAGTGGAACAGGCTATTTGACGATAGCGTCTTTTACAGTTGCTACGCCATAACCTATCGTGATAAAAAAATAAGAAAGGCATTTAAGTCGCTTCACGATTCGCTCAGAGCTATGTTGGTGGATGCCTTGCACAAGTCACGGCAAAATAATGTGATCAAAATTGCCGATGAGGAAAAGACAGCGGAAGTAATCTTTGCTCTTGTGGAGGGCGCTTACTATTATCTGGGAATGGTGGATTCAAAAACGGAATACAATACGAAGATCTCGTTCCTTCAAAAACAAGCATTGCAAATTCTCGGAATAAAATAACATTATGAGGGAATTATCATCCCGGGATTTTTTTAGAATCGCGTTTCTTTTTTCCTTTAACCATGATCCTCACAATGGAGATCATCGCGATAGCTAGCCATATAACATTGACGATGGCATTCGGCATATCTTTAGATGAGTTGGAATAGATCACCAATGACAATGCGCCCACCGCATTGAGAACATGATAATGGATACGATCTGATTTCAGCCATCCCGCACTTAGACAGGCATACGCGGAGACATAAACAATCACGCCCATCCAACCAATAAAATCTATTACTTCCATCATTGTTTACTTCCAGGCTTGAAATTTAATCATTCGATAACCAAAGTACATTTTTCTTTTTCGTCACGATCTGCAATTTTGCATGATTGTTCAATCTATTCTAATTTCCCATCGGGTTCTCTCATCATGACAAAAATAAGTATAAATAAATCCGCGTGGATATTCGTTTTATTGTTCTTGTGTTTTATAGCTGGCGTGAATGCCCAACGCAAAGCAGTATTCATCATTCTGGATGGCATTTCTGCGGATGTCATAGAGAAAGTTGAAACACCCGTATTGGATGAAATTGCCACCCAGGGTGGATATACGCGGGCATACTTAGGAGGGGAAAAAGGCGGGTATAGTGAATCTCCCACTATTTCCGCTGTTGGATACAATCATCTCCTCACTGGTACATGGTCGAACAAGCACAACGTATGG
This sequence comes from uncultured Chryseolinea sp., assembly GCA_964484845.1. Classification (GTDB taxonomy): domain Bacteria; phylum Bacteroidota; class Bacteroidia; order Cytophagales; family Cyclobacteriaceae; genus Chryseolinea. The sequence goes on from CAZAHL010000145.1 coordinate 16,376, forward strand.
GATAATGACATCAAAGAACCCAACTATCATTATTGGAACATCTTCAGAATAGCCAAAACTTCAAGACCGGAAATAAAGACAGCCATCTTTTCATCATGGCTCGATAACCGGACGAAACTTGTTGGTGAAGGACTTGCAGGTGCCGGTGGTATAAAACTGGATTACTCTTTCGACGGCTTTGAACTGGATAAAAAGAAATTCCCGCATACGAAGGACCGGAAATTTATGTTTGATATTGATGAACATGTTTCTATAGAGGCGGGCCGGTACATTGAGGAAATAGGTCCTGATCTCTCATGGGTATACCTTGAGTTCACCGATGATATGGGTCATATGTATGGCGACAGCCCTCAATATTTTGATGCGATTAAAAAAGCGGATAAACAGGTGGGGAGAGTATGGAATGCTATAAAAAAAAGGCAACAACAGTACGGAGAAGAATGGATGATTGTGATCACTACGGATCATGGCCGCGATGCTGAAACCGGAAAGGATCACGGATCACAAACCGATCGCGAGCGAACCACATGGATCACCACCGCCGCCAATGCCACCGAATTCAATGCGCGTTTTAAACAAACTCCGGCCGTGACAGACATTATGCCAAGTATCCTCGGATTCATGGGAATAGAGATTCCTCAAGCGCTACGGGAAGAGATCGATGGTGTACCCTTCATCGGAAAAATCTCTATCACTAATCTGAAGGCAAAAAGAACAGGCAATCAACTGGAGCTGTCATGGGATGTAGTAGATCCGACAGGAGATGCATCGATCATGATCGCTACCACCAATAAATTCAAAGAGGGCGGTAAGGACGAATATACCCTGGCGGGAAAAACAAAAGTAACGGATGGTCGATTTGCCTATGATATTCCTGCCGGCTCGCAACCGTTCCTCAAGGTCGTGATCAAAGCTCCTTTTAACACACTGAATGTCTGGAGTGTCTTAAAGTAATTTTAGATTGTAGATTTTAGAATGACGATTGGGCACGTTTAATTTCGGCGAGTAAGAACCATCCAAAAACGTAAAATACAGACTCG
>CAZAHL010000146.1:0-17311 GCA_964484845.1 uncultured Chryseolinea sp.
CGCGCTCTGCTCTTTGCGTGACCTTTAATGTAGACTGCTCTACTCACGCAAACCGAAGCACCCAATCGTCAATCGTCAATCTAAAATCTAAAATTGAATTTCGTATAATTATATTCGCTTAATAAAAGTACTTGCCCATGGAACGTCGCGATTTCCTCCTGCTCGCATCAACTTCAGCGCTAATCTCCACGATCGGCTTGAATACATCTTTCTCTCGAACGTCGGACTCAAATACCTCCCGCAAAGAAGCTGATCTGGATAAACTTATCCCGCAATTGCTAAAAGATACCAAGACACCCGGACTTTCGCTTGCTATTGTCAGAGATGGGAAGATGACATGGAACAAGGCATTCGGAGTGAAAGACACAACTACCGGTGAACCAGTAAACATAAATACAACATTTGAGGCAGCTTCCGTCAGCAAGACGGTGTTTGCTTATGCTGTGATGAAGCTGTGCGAGAAAAAAGTACTTACCCTCGATACACCCTTAAGCCAATATTATCCGGAGCTTTTTGACAAAGGCGATCCGCATCTTCTGACCATCACTGCTCGACAAGTGCTTTCCCACAGCACGGGACTGCCAGAGTGGCGAAGCCGAGAAAATCCGATGACATTTCTATTTGATCCAGGCACAAATTTCTCTTATTCAGGCGAAGGATATTACCTGCTGCAAACTGTTATCACGCACCTTCTAGGCAAGACATATCCCGAACCTTGCGGAACCTATGAAAATGATTTCCGGGTTTGCGCTACTGATATTGCTGACTACATGAAGGCTAACATACTGATGCCGTTCGGCATGGAATCGAGCAGCTACCTTTGGACAGAACAGCTTGGAAAAAACAATGCTGCGGCGCACGATGTCGATGAAAAGATGTTTCAAAAGAATCGTCAGAATGCCGCCGATATGGCGCGCTACGCCTCTGCCGGCGGTTTGCTCACGACGGCGAAAAACTATTCAAAATTCCTTGTTAGTCTCTTCGCGGGGAAAGACAACGATCCTTTTCGGCTAAATGCAGCTAGCCTATCCGATATGTTTCGTCCACACGTAAAATTGCCAGTGGACCAGCTGATTGACGAATGCACATCGTGGGGTTTGGGATGGGGTATTCAAGAACGACCTACCGGCAATCTAATCGTTCACTCCGGAGGACAATCCGGCTTTCGCTCCCTCACAATGGCGTCACTTGAAAAAAAATCAGGCTTCGTTGCACTGACAAACGGCGACAACGGCGGGAAACTGGTTTACCATTTGAAAGATGCATTGAGCTATTTGTGGTAGTGGTGTTGAGAAATTTTAGATTGTAGATTTTAGATTGACGATTGAGCATCCTGATTTTAGCGAGTGCAAATTTTCGAAAAAAATGAATGTAACATGCCTCCTTTAGATACCACCCAATCTACAATAGTAGCCCACGTCCTCTCCGAGAACTGCATCTAAACTCCGCCCTACTCCCTCAATCGGAGCACCCAATCTACAATCGTCAATCTAAAATCTACAATAGCAGCCCACGTCCTCTCCGAGAACTGCATATAAACTCCGCCCTACTCCCTCAAATCGGAGCACCCAATCTAAAATCGTCAATCTAAAATCTACAATCGATAGCCCTGTAACCTTGATGCTAAATCACGCGTCTAATGGTCAATCTTTCAATCTAACTATGTTCAAAAATTACCTCAAGACTGCCATACGCAGTTTGTTGCGCCACAGGTTTTTCTCTGTTATAAATATTTTCGGACTTGCTGTTGCCATGTCTATAGGCATGGGCATCATCATGCTGGTTGCGGACCAGGTTGAGTATGACCGGTATAACTCCAAGCGCGATCGGATTTACAGAGTTATTACGACCGATGAGAATAGCAACGGTGAGCATAGGGAAGGAAAGCTCAATTCCTCGTCTTCCATGCCGTTGCGTAATGAACTGCTGGAAAAATACACCGGCGTAGAAAAAGTAGTGCGACTGAAAAGAGGATTTGGAAACGGCTGGCTTGAATTCGAAGGTCAAAACGTAAATATCCCATTGGCAGGATTTTATGCCGATCCCGAGGTATTTGATTTTTTCGAATATGAGTTTCAATATGGAGATCCGGCAACTGCACTGAAAGAGCCCTATTCTGTCGTGCTCACCAGAAAGGCAGCGAACAAACTATTCAAAGAAGAAAATCCGATGGGCCAGACTATTAAAGTAGGCGATCTGGGAACGTATACGATAACCGGAATATTGAAGGAAACGTCCAGGAAATCGCACATTGTATTTGAAGCGCTTGCTAGCATGGCAACAGTAAAAAGCCAGGAGCTGTCAAACAATAACGGAATCGCGAACAACGATGCAATGGAAAACTGGACAGATTTCTGGAATGGATGGACCTACATTTTACTTGAACCAGGAAAATCAACTTCCGATATCCAGATACACCTTGACAAAATTTATCAGGAGCACATTGCTGCGATTACAAATCCCGACGTTTTCAAAATGAAGTTTCTCCTGCAGGCCATGAACGATATTACACCGGGTCCATTGCTGAACAATGCCATTGGTCCTGTGTTGCCCTGGGTGTTTGTGTATTCCCTGGGAGGTCTCGCTCTTATTATCCTTCTAACTTCCTGTTTTAACTTCACAAATTTATCGATTGCCCGATCGCTTACACGTGCACGCGAAATCGGTGTGCGCAAAGTGACGGGTGCAGCACGGTGGCAGATCTTTGTTCAGTTTCTTTCCGAGTCTGTCTTGGTTGCTTTAGTGGCGCTCGTGATGGCAATTGTACTGCTGTTGCTGATAAAGCCCCTTATACTTCAACTGAATTTTGCGCGCATTTTTATGTGGGACCTTGAATCCAATGTTTCTGTATATGGTATTTTCCTTCTCTTTGCCATAGTAGTCGGAATTCTTGCGGGCTTTTTTCCTGCGATTGTTCTCTCCGGATTTAAGCCGATAACGGTTCTGAAGAGCATGAACAATCTTAAGGTATTTTCACGCATGGGTATTCGCAAAGTATTGTTGGTGTCGCAGTTCACATTGTCACTGTTCTTTATCCTGTCGGTGATCATCATGCACAACCAGCTGAAACTTTTTATGAGCAAAGACCATGGTTTCAATATGCATAACAACATCATGGTGAAGTTGAATACGACAGCCCCGCAATTGCTGAAGACAGAGCTTTTGAAATACAATAACATTCAATCAGTAACAGCTGCTTCACATGTTCCGGCTGCCGGTATAAACAACGGCAGCAGTTATAAGAAAAGCCTTGACGAAAAGGAATGGACTAACGTCGGTCATTTTATGGTTGATGAAGATTACCTGAGCAACATGCAGTTGAACTTGGTGGCCGGAAAGTTCTTCACGGCGGAACAGGCAGCATCAAACAAAGACTACATTGTTATTAATGAGGATGCGGTCAAAAAACTACAGTACGGATCTCCTCTGGATGCGGTAGGCGAAGAAATAATTTCTCAGCATGATTCAACACGTAAAACCATCATCGGAGTAGTTGTGGATTATAATCATCGTAACCTTACCAGGACTATTGCTCCTATGGCGCTGCTCTATGACACCAGCCAATTCAATCTCTTGCAAGTTCGGTACACTGGAAATTATGAAGATGCAGCAAGGAACGTAGAAAAAGCATGGGCCGTGGTTAATCCCGGATTGAAAATAGATTACAAAGAAGTAGAATCAGAAATAAAACAATTCTATGAACTCGTCTTTGGAGACATTGTAAAGATATTAGGTGTTGTTGCCTTCCTGGCGATCCTGATTTCTTGTTTGGGTTTACTAGGCATGGCAACCTACGCAACCGAAACACGCATGAAAGAAATTTCAATTCGTAAAGTGCTAGGCTCAGGCAGCACAGCCTTAGTGCTGTTGCTATCGAAAGGATTTCTGGGCGTGTTAGCACTTGCTATCGCGATCGGCGTTCCGGGAACCTACTTCATTAACAATCTCTGGCTGGAGCTGATTGCTTATCACACAACCATCAGCATACCTGTTATCGTACAAGGAGTTTTAATATTGCTACTCTTTGGAGTGTTAACTGTAGGCTCTCAAACCATCCGAGCAACGTTTGTAAACCCGGTCGATAATTTGAAAAATGAGTGACGTGACCGAACACACTCTGCCATGCTTTTCCTTCATGTAAAATCTGGAAGGTAAGCGCAAGAATATGTAAATTTGAATATGGCAGATGTCCACGAACCTGAGATTCGCAGTTATAACATGAGCAGGATTCGTTCTAAAAACACGAAGGGCGAAATTGTCGTGCGAAGTTTTTTACATCAGCTTGGATTTCGATTTCGAATACACTCAAAAAAACTTCCTGGTAAACCTGACATCGTATTATCTAAATATCAAACTGTTGTCCAGGTTCACGGATGTTTTGGCATGCTCATGACGGATGTAGGTTTTTCAAATATCCTTCCAGCCACCAAGAATATTGGGAACCCAAACTTAAGCGAAATATTGAAAAAGATGCTCAGAATATCCGTGAATTAGAAGGGCTTGGGTGGCGAGTAATTGTAATTTGGGAATGCATTCTAAAAGAAGATTCTGAAAAAGTCCTTCAAGGTTTGGTTAAGTCGATAAGGCGTCCATCACCAGCTAATTATGCCTCTCGTAAGGACCCAAAAACTTGTCGCCGTTGAAATTGTCTTGGCCCGGAGTTCTGTTTGGTGAATCTTCGCACAGCCCGATAGTCTGGCTACCCTTGAGAGTACCGTACAATTTCCTTCCCTTCAAAAAAAAATTTCTGAACGCGCATCACAACGCCTAAGCTATCGTAGGATAACGCAAAACCATTATATAACTTTCATGGCTAAGTTTCTGACGCACAGATTTTACAATTAAATTACGCTAACGATCCTAGCGTTTCGCTGCACGCAACGCTGGATCACTGCTTATCGCTAATGGTAATAATCACCCGCTGATATCGAAGAGCGGCAATGAATGATTATCCGTTGCTTTCGAGGATATAATGGATTGTTATATAACTTGACGAGGAACTGGCTGACCCTTTGCCGCTCTCAGTGTGCTAAATTATTGTGAATGAACTCCAATAAATGAGGAAACTCTATAATGGATCACCCCTTCACTCACTCCTCAATGACTTAACCGGGTTGGCAATACCGGCTTGAATAGCCTTGTAGCTTACGGTCAGCAATGCAATTATTAACGTGCTGAGAACAGCCCATACAAATACAGACCATTCAATGGATATGTGATAGCTGAATTCATCCAGCCAGCTTTTCATTCCCCACCAGCTCAGTGGTGCAGCCAGAAGTCCGGCCAATATGATCAGTACCACAAATGGTTGAACGATCAGTGATAAAATATTTGAAATTGAAGCACCCAATGTTTTACGGATGCCAATCTCTTTTACCCTGAACACAACATCCTGGCTGATCAGAGCGAACAATCCCAGGCAGGAAATGAGAATCGCAGTCACGGCAAACAACTTGAACAGCATGAAGAAAAATTTTTCGGATGTGTACAGGCTGTTCAGGTACTCGCCTAAAAAAGTAAAGTCAAATGGAAACTCCGGTGCCACGATGCTCCAATCGTGTTCGATGGATGCAAGTAAGGTTTGCACATCCATGTCAGCTTGAAAACGAACATAAATATCCTGCAAATGTGTTCGGGGGTAATACATTACCAATCCGAAATTGAAATCAGGAATGACACCGATGACTTCACCCTCTGGTACGATGTCACCTACCCTGATCTTTTTGCCGAGCGCTTCTTCGGTTGTCCACCCGAATGTTTTGAGGGCAGTTTCATTCAGCAGGACTCCATGCAACGTATCAGCTGGGTGTTGTTCAGAGATTTCTCTGCCTGCTATGAGTTTGGTGCCAATCGTTTTAAAGAAATCGAACGTAGCTGAACCGATCGCCATGGGAATTCCTTCCTCAAGATTGCCTTCAGGATAGATGGGCACGTTGCCGTTGTCACCATCCATTCTTCCGCCACCTAAACTTACATCAACTACATGCGGATTTTGTTCGAGCTGTGCTTTAATGGTCGAAAATCGGTGCGCGAGGTTTTCGCCAGGCATCCGTAATAACAGCAATTCATCTTTTGCATAACCCAGATCTTTCTTTCCAATGAAATTCATCTGGCTTTGTATGATCAGCACCGAAGAGATCAACGCAATGGTGACGCAGAACTGTACTAACACCAAACTTCTGCGAACCAGTATTCCCCGCGGCGATGTGCGGAATGAACCCTTCAACAATTGCTGAGGGTGCAGAGAAGATAGCATGATCGCCGGATAGAGCGCGGCCAGCAGTCCGGTGATAAACGCCATGCCGATAGTCGACAAGGTTAGCTCACTCATATAAAAGTTGCTGATTGTTAATTCAAATCCGATTGAATTCATGTAACCAATGGCGAACGGCAATAGTACAATGGCCAGCAATGCAGCAATCACCGACATCGTTATGGCCTCGGCTACCAGATAACGTGCGATGAAATTTCTCCTCGCTCCCATCACATTACGAATGCCCATTTCTTTGGCACGTGTAATACTGACTACAGTATATAGATTGGTGAAATTGAATCCAGCTATCAACAAGATGAAACAACCGGCAATGGTTAGCACAAGAATGTACACGTTATTGCCGGCAGCAATGTCTTCATGCTCCACATCACCAAAATAAATTTCAGTAAGCGGCTGCAATTGAAGCTTGAACTTTTTTGCACGCTCTTCAGGCCAGTTGCTTTTTACCAGATCAACCAGTTGACGTTCAAGAACAGCTGCGCTTTCTCCCGGCTTCAGTAAAACGTAGGTATGAAAGGATATCCATCCCCACGATGACAGATTCACCGGATAACCATGCGGTACTTGGAAAGCTTCAAATGGGATAAGAAAATCAAATTTCATATGAATGTTGGAAGGCACTGGTGCCAGTACCCCTGTAACAATGAGATCGGTTACGTTGTCCATCAGCATGGTTTTACCGATGGGGTCTTCTTCACCAAAATATTTAGTCGCCATTTCAGATGTGAGGACCACATTGTTTGGTAACGACAATGCGGTTTGTGCATCACCTTTTAGAAGTGGAAAAGAAAAAATATGAAATACAGAAGGATCAACATAAAATACCCTGCTTTCATAGTGCTGGTGATCGTTCACATGCATGATGCGATCGGGAGAATACCGGAACCGTACGGCATCGTCAACCTGTGTGAAGTTTTGTTTTAAGGCAGGACCAAGCGGTGGACCCACAGTAGCGAGATGGCGAATGCCGGGGATCTCCCCTGCTTTTTCATTGTGCGTTACCCGATAGATATGTTCCGCATTTTCATGATGCTGGTCGTATGAAAGCTCATGATGAATGTATATCCCGATGATCAGGATGCATGTGAATCCAAAAATTAAACCGAAGAAATTGATGATTGATGAAGAAGTATTTTTTTGAATACTGCGCCAACTGGCGATGAATAACTTCCAGATCATAGCGGGTTGTGTTTTATCGCACTAAAGCTATGCAACCTGTGCAAACTTTTAGTTAAGAAGTTGTTAACGCACAACCAAAATACCCCGAATTTAGGTATCTCGATTTTATTCTTTTCAAACAGGACTAGTCTTCTTTGTGATCTTCCGGAGTTAGATCTTCCAATTTTAGCACTTTATCGAAGAATAATGGGATATAAAAATACGACTGTGATCCTCAGTGGGCTAACGATCAAATTTTGCCTTCGGCTCGGGCTATCCGTCCCGATGCGTCGGGAGCCGGCTTTGCTCCTCGCCAACACACTTCGGCTGCATACGCTAAAAACTTGCGCCACCGCTTTAGCTTTTGCGCACGCGGTCAGCGACAGCGTGGTTTTTCGATTCGATCCCTATTGGTTTTGCCTACGCTGCAGCAACACCCGAGTAGTGCATTTTAATGCTTAATGATCTTCATGGGTTTTTCACCATTAATTTTTAGGATATAAAGACCAGTAGAAAAATTAGAAAGGTCGATGGTGTAATCGAGAAGATCACCATCGGCTACAATCCTACCCGCGTTATCGAGAATAGTGAAACGGTTTCCAATTAAATTTTTTGATGGGTATATAGTTACTTTACTATCTGTTGGATTTGGAGCAACCGTAGTTTTTTCGTAAAGGTTGGTTTCAAAGTGCAGAGAAACATAGGGCGCCGTTTCGCTTAAACAGGTGATATGAACCCTAACTTCATATTCGGTGCCGGGTCTTAATTCAGCCAATGATAGATTCGTTAATGTCGTCTCGGTTGTTAGCCAAACATTGCTGCCCGAGATAGAATAATCAACAGAATAAGGAGGGCCACTGAAATTATCATTCCACGATAATTCGGCTGTGGTGTGTGTGATGGCATCAGCCGACAGATCGTAAGGCACATAACAAACGGTAGTAAAAATTGTAGTGGTAAAGTCTTTGGCGGTAATACATTGTGGGGCAACCGCCACTTTATATTGGGTACCAGGGCTCAGACCATCGAGATTGAAAGAAGTTAAACTAGTCTCCACAGTTGTTACCGTGCCACCCGCAGTCATGGAATAAGTTACGGTATAGCTGTCGGTATCTGATTCGTCAGCCCAATTTATCCCGGCGCTGAATGGCGTAATACTAGTGACGCCTAACATCGAAACTTTAGGACAGGGCGTAGTAAACGATGTGTAAATATAATCAGCGCTGATGTCCGTGCATGCCAGCCTTCCCCTTACAAAATATTGTTTACTGGGGATAAGCGAGGACATTGTCTTGGTTTCATCGATCAAAGCCCACGTAACATTATCTGCGCTGTACTCAAGAATAACATTGCCGGTATAGTTGGTTGTCCAATTTACCGTGGCCCTGTTGAAAATTACGCCGGTGATTGTAAGCGTGGATAATTTAGGGCATAAGGTAGTGAACTGGTTATACTTAAATTCGGCTGGACGAGGGCAACGCCCCCGGAAACGCACATCGTAAGTGGTGCCCGGTAAAAGATCTGAAATTTGAGTGACATTCTGAGGAAGGATTTTCCATTGGCCTTCGCCAGCGGGTGAATATTGTACTTCGAAAGAACTTGCCGCATATGACGATATCTTGACGGAATTAGCTTCAATACTGATGATGGAAAAACTGTTTGTATCTACACAATCCGTTGTGAAGTTTATATAATGGTACTCGGTAAAGCCAAGATAGCATTTGGCTCGTATCCTGAGCTTATAAGCAACGCCGCTATACAGAGACCCGATTGTTGTCGAGGAAACCCTCGACCAAGAGGTGGCGTCGGAGCGAGCATAGTCGACCTCGAATTGATCCAGGGTTGTGTTGGGTGGTAGTACGATCGTTGCTGTATATCTTGATACGACGAGCGTTACAACCGAAGGGTCAAGGCAATTATTGGGTGCGTTCTGCCAAATTTCCATATAATACCCAGGGGGCGGAAATCTGTTATAAGCGTATGTGTTAATGACGTCAGGTCTGCCATCTCCATTTAAATCACTAATCGTCATCGTTGTCTGCCTATCCATATCAGTCTTAACGGCGCCAAACACTTCGAATTTTTCAAAAGAAGAACCCACTATGGGGCCATCGGCTTCGACTTTGTTTTTAAGGAAAATAAATGTTCCATCGCCAACTCCGACCAATAGATCTACTTTGCCATCACCATCTAAATCCCCCGGCTGAACGACCGTATCATTGGATCCGCTAAAGACAACAGCCCGATTCTTCATCGTGATATTGGGTGCGGTACCGTTGTTTTCCAGGACAGCTGTGTTTCCAATCGCAGTTGTCGCATACGAGGTAACATCCTTCCAGCCATCCTGATTTAAGTCTTGAGTAATATAGATGGGAAACATTTCAATGGCTGAATTTTGAATTATATTTTCCGCAAACTCAAAAGCACCCGGATGACTATTATTTTTCAGTATCGGCACAAAAGTTTTATTGTAAGCGCCTACCAATAATTCGGGCTTGCCGTCATTATTCAGGTCATCACTATACAACGACCTGACACCGTAAGGCATGACTATGGAGTTGCGTTGCTCGAAATTGTCAGCAGTCAGAATTCCTTTTGGGTTTTGATTACGGAGTATTATAACCATACTGCTTTCCCACTCGAGCGTGCGGATACCTGCAATATCAACACGACCGTCCATGTCGAAGTCATTGAATACCATATCCTGTAAAGAACTACTAACTGGTAAATCCACTGGAGTTCCGAAAAAGATATAACCGGCTACAGAGAAATTGGGATATATGCGTAACACATTCTGATAAATTCCGACAATGTCCTTGAGTCCGTTACCATCAAAATCGACTAATGACAAAGTTTCGGGAGTATATTCTGAGTTAAACGTGTTTCTGATAAATGACGCGTCGGTTATATCGCCGCCCTGGTTTACATTCTGGAAAACCGAAAAACCCAAGTAGTGTCGAGCAACAATATCAGGCTTATTATCGCCGTCCATGTCCTGCACTAATGTCTGGTAGATGTAATCATAGCTACCCACCCTGGGTTGCAAGCTCCGTTTCTTAAACTCACCAGTATACGTCGGAACAAATTCTTGAACGGACTCTGCGGTCAGGCCCGACTCAGCATCTAACAAGGATATCGGTCCGAGGGAAGCGCCTGCGGGTACTTTAACTTTTATTATTGTTGAACTTGAAGAAAGCACCGTGCCACGCGTGGCGCCAAAGCTCACTAAATTTTTTTCTGACATTGAATTGAAGTTCTTGCCGGTAATCGTCACCTCAGTGCCTATGGGTGCCGTTGTTGGCGTATACGAACTGATAACCGGTTTCACTGCCGTGAAAAAACTTACTGACTCGGTCTGGGACGAAGCAAAATCATTGGTGGCTATTAACCTGTAATAATAGGTCTGGCGCGGTAGAAGATTTGCAACCGGTGCGGAAACATTTAAAAATTCGGTGGCATTTGAAGGCGGGTATGTTGCCGTTACCAAACCCAACGCCGTTGTTAGCCCATATTCAAAATAAAATGACGTAGGCAAACTGTTGGGGTTTATCTGTCCATACAGTGTCGCGGTGGTTTCCGTCACGTCAACGGTCTGTTTTATTTTTACTAAAGGCGCGAGTGAAATCGTCGTGAATTCAGAAGTACGAAAAGTACTTCCATTCTCGTTCGTTGCAACAAGCCTGAGATAGTATTTCGTTTTGCTTTGCAATCCGGTCAGTTTGCCTTCAACCGTATTCGTGTATTTATAAATAGAGGATGAACTCCCGAAAGCCGGAGTAGTTCCGTATTCAAAATGATATGTAACGGTATCGCCCCTAGGGAGCAGGCTGCCTTTAAGTTTCACGGTGGTGCCGGTAATATCATACATTTCCAGACTCTTGATAATGGGCTCGTCAATCACGCCAACAGCATCCCAGGCTTTGTCCACTTCCTGATAAACAACTGAGTTTTTACCATACAAGTCGGCCGTGGCTAATAATGATCCGATACGGCTATCGAGATAATCAGAAAGGGGACTCAGATATTCCGTTAAGTTTCTGTAGGCTATCTTTGTTGCTACCTCCATACCGACAGCATTGACGGAATAGCTCATCTGCTGATCATTTACACCACTGCCGCCTTTACATAGAAGATAATACCAAAAGTTTTGTACGCCTGAATTGGTATGCACGCCACCGCTATCCTCATAGCCCACATACCACATATCTCCTGCATATGTATCGGGTTGATTTTTAAGGTTGGGATTGCTGAGATCGCGTAAACCACCATCACGGTAATGTTTAGCCATTTGCCAGGTGGCCGCGTTACTGAATTTATCGAACTCAACAGCTTTACCGAAAATGTCTGAGAACGATTCGTTCAGCGCCCCGGGTTCATTACGGTATTGAAGCCATGCTTCAAACTGCGTTACGCCATGGGTTAGTTCATGGGCCACCACATCCAGCTCAACCAGCGGATTGTTGTTGCTACCGTCTCCAAAGGCCAATAGGTTATGAGTCCAGAATGCGTTATTCAGATTCTGATCGACATGCACATAGGATTTGATGACACTTCCTTTGTTGTCAAAACTATTGCGGTTGTGTTTTTTAAAATAGTATTCATAAGCCTGCTCTGCCGCCCATTGAACCGATACTGCAGGTTTTTGATAGGGATCGTTGTACGTATTATTGGAGGAACTAAAATCATACACTTTATGATACTCAAAAAACCACGTTAACGATAGAATACTAGCATTCCGAAAATCGTAAGTCCCAATGATACCGCCATTTTCTGTTTGCCCTACCAACCGCGAACTGTTTCCGAATTTTTCAACTCTAATAGTTTTACTTCCATAATAGTTTGTCAATCCGGTTCCCGTACCATACGGGAGAAGCGGCTCTATTTCTTTTTCTGACAGGCAGCTGTTCACCAGACTAACTTTATTGATCAGTTGCCCGTTGCGCGCATCAATGGAAACTCGCCACTGTTCGATAAGCGATACATCGATATCGAACTGAAAAGCGATGGAAAAACTTTCGGGAGTGAAGGTGAAGTCTTTGGAGACAATCAACTTCTTTCCATGCCGGAAAACACTATCCTTTGTATTAAGATAGTTGATAGCCAGTTGAAAAGCTGTTTCTTCGCTGACAGTAATTTGCATATCCAGCTTAATATCTCGTACTGCCCTACCGTTGACTGATACCATAAAGCCATCCTTCTCATGAACCCGGTAGCCCATACCTTCCAGCAGAATGCCGTTATAATATTGTTGCAAAAGACGATGCCGCATCCCCAGATCATCTGTATTTGATTCTGCTTCTATGAAAGTGAATTCAGCAGGTATATTAAAATACTGGTTGATGTTGGTCAGGAAGTAGGATGCAGCAACAGTTCTCTCCTTAAATTCCATAGCACGGGGTGGCTCGTTTCGGTTTGCATAATAAAACTTACCGATGCCCGTGTTCGACGAGCTTATCGTGTTAGCAGCCACACGTAAACTTTGCTGTGCCGTGATAGGGCCAACGGAAAAGCCAAATAAAATGAAAAGTAGAATTCGCGTATACACTTGGACAACTATTTTATTGATCTGTACTTAATGCTGCAGTTTACTACTGCTATAGGTTTCAAGCTATAAGCGCCGAAGAAGCACTCACAGCTTGTCGCTTGTCGCTTGAGGCTTGAAGCTGGTCACCTCAAACCCCTCCCCCTTTCCTCACTTCACTATATGCACCCAGTTTTTACAAGCAGCGAAATCCCCAACCTTTATATGAATAAAATATACGCCGCCATCCAGGCCGAGTGCATTCCAATCATTTTTGTAGTCTAGAGATTCAAAGACTTTGTTACCCCACCGATTAACCACAGTTAATTGTAATGGCAGACCAACATCGGCTGGAGCTATCACGTCAGGGCCAAAGCCTATTTCAAAATTGTCGTTGTAGCCGGGCGAACCATCCGGGGTAAATACATTTGGAACCGATAGCTTATACACGGGAAGTTGCACGATCTCTTCAAAGGAGCAGAATTTTCTTTGCGCACTAAACTTTAAAAAATACAAGCCGTCTTTTTCATATATATGGTCAATTTCGTTTTCCTCTGAAGTCGTTCCATCACCAAAGTCGAAGCGAAATGTTACGTCGTCTTCGGGGGATGTCAGGTTTTGAACAAAGACGGATGGGATATCAGTACAATTGCCTTTGAAATGATGCTGCCATTTCAAATCGACGCTATCCAATACGGTTACCTGAACTGTGTCTTTCCTGAAGCACGCATGTGCATCGGTTACGGTGACAAAATATTTGGTAGTGCGTGTGGGCCGCACAACGGGAGAAGGATTTGATGAAGTAAATGTATTGTCATCAGCATGCCAAGCATATACACTTCCACCGGTAGCAGATAATCCAAATGTTGTGCCTTCGCAAATTTCACCGTCCTCACCTACCTCAATCTGATCCTTAAAATAGTTGATTGTCTTTGTTGCGAAATCCTCCTCATTGCAAGTATTAGGATTGATGGCTTTTAATTTTACCTGGTAAACTCCCTGCTGCTGAAATTCATGAAGTATGTCAATGGAATCAGGCATTTGAAGGGGCACCGATCCATCACCAAAATCCCAAATAAAATACACACCGTTAACACTTAGATTTTTGAATCGAATGGCGTTAGGATAGCAAACATTATTGTAACCGGGTTTAGAAAGGTTCAGGTCATAGGTTTGAAAAAAAGCACGAACATTTGGCGTGAAACCTACATTTAATGTATCTGTTTTAGAACAGCCATTAACATCCACAACTGTAACAAAGTAAGATGTTGTGTCCTTCGGTTGAATCACGGGAGACTGTTGCAAGGAAGAAAATGTTCCATCTGCGCTGGTCCACCTGTAAGTAACACCTCCGCTAGCTGTGAGTTGAAAACTTTTTCCCTCACACACCACGGCATCTTCGCCTACAATTATATTGTGCTTAAAAACATTAATGACTTTGGCTATAGAATCGGTCTGGCTACACGTACTCAGGTCGATGATTTTAAGCTTTACATGATACTGGCCCGCTTGTTTGTACTGATGGATAAGCGATCTTGGGCCTGTATCCTGTTGGACAACGACAGTTCCGTCATCAAAATCCCAAGTAATTGTCTTCCCTCCCGTGCTGAGATTTTGAAATACGATAGAATCAGGATAACAAACATTGTTAAACCCGGGCATGGTTAGAGCTAAATTATTAGTATCGAACATTGCCCTTAGTGAGGACAAGTCGAACTTGAATGCCGCATTGTTACAATTCTGACTACGGTTTAGTCGCGATTTGGCATTCGGTGTCGTTGGAAAATCTGAGGTTGACCGGCCGGTAGTATTGCCAAAGGTGCAACCTGCACATACGGCATGATACACGATACCGTACTTGTCAAAGCGAGAGGTTCCTCCGTCTACGTGCGTTTTTGAAGAATTACCACCGAGGTAAGTTGAATACACCAGTTCAGTAGCATCCCCGTTAAGTACCATAAAATAAAAATCAGAACCTGAGGTTGTTTTCTGATAAGCATCACTGGTAATAGGCATACCGTTGGTCGTGCTTTGCCAAAAACCTGTAGTGGGACTTGAGTTAACAAAGCCTCCCCAACCTGCCATGTAGATATTATCACAGTCGTTCACTAAAAAAGCCGTTGGAGAAATATTCGGTATTACCAGCCCATTGGTAGACCCCGAACCAAAAACTGTTGAGAATTTTAACGTGCTTAAATCGGGAGAAAATTTTTGCAAAAACTGACCGCTGTTTATATTTCTGTAAACCCCTGATGTTATTGGCATGTTGCCGGCTGTCTGCCCATAACAAAACACATTCCCGTCGGCATTAAGGTCTATAAAGTAAACCTGATCGAAAGACAGCGTGCCTGTGAATGTGGCATTTATTATTGCGCTTCCATCAGCAGCCACTCGGGCAATCCAACCATCTACAATGCCATTGAAAACGGCTTGATAGGATCCAGCCGTTGTCGGAAAATTAACGCTGGTAGTTCCGCCGGCCAGCACAATATTTTTATCGTTATCAAATTTTATTGAATAGGCAGCATCAAAACCTGATCCGCCAAGGTAACTCGACCAAACTATGGATGATAAATCCGGGGTGAGTTTAATCACGACGCCATCTGTTGTGCCGCCATTAAAAGAATCATCGAATCCGTTAACGATCGGAAAATTATTAGACGTGGTAACGGAACTTATATAAACGTGGCCCGCCTCATCTGTAATTACATCTCCTCGCATCTCATCGCCATAGTTTACCACCAGTGGACCGCCCGATTGTTTAGGAATATTCAGGCCGTCATTGCCCGATCCTCCGAGAAAGGTTGATCCAACCAACTGACCTCCGTTGGGCGACAATCGTGTAATGATTATATCCCACTGGTCATCGGTATTGAGTACACGATTATGGATTGTAGTACCAAGATTAAATGTTTTGTCGAATGCGTTGGCACTTGTCGGATAGTCGGGCGAGCTGGAAATACCCAGCACAATCAAATCGCCTGTAGTTTTATCAACTACAAGGCTTTCGGGGGAATCGTTATTGACACCGCCCAGGTAGGTGGCATACAAAAATTTCGTTCCTGCCGAATCATATTTAATGATGCCCATATCGAAACTTCCCTTGTTAGTAGTCTGAAACGCGCCTGCGGTTGCGGGGAAAAATCCTCCCAGGTTTTGTTGTGTTACACCTGCCGAATAAAGTGTTCCATGTTCACCTGGGGTTGCCGTACTTCCCCAGTTGTCGGCAGTGGAGCCGGAGTAGGTTGAAAAAATCAAGAGCGGGTCAATGACCAGCTCACGACACTCATCATACTCATCAGGAAAAGAAAATGTAACAATGTTATTGTTGAGTTGGTATCCGCTTGGCACGGTTTGTTTGTTACCGCTATTGATTTGATAGGAAAACGGTTTTAGTTCAGTAAGCGATCCTACTGCTGTTCGAATTTTCAATTCGTCATCAGATTTTTCAATACCGTCTACGCCGGAGTATTCAATTTTGATTTGCGATGGATCGGCTCCTGGCTTTACTATGAAATCGTATTTTAGATTATTCCCAACCGATGACACACGGAAATCGACTCCATCATAAACATCCTGGTATAGGATAGATGCAAAAGCCAGCGCATTTGTAGCCCACCGGCAAGAATCATTTCCAAGAAAATAATTGTAGTGACCATCCAATGGCATTTCCACGATTGCCTTTGATTGCTGGTTCGACCCTAAAAGATTTATCTGGAAGTAGTGCCCATTGAGGGGTTCGGTTGCCGATTGCCCATTGGATTCATTAATTTCGTCATGACTTCCCAAGTGGCGGCGCTCCATTTCCTCCATGTCAAGGAGTAAAACTGAAAAACCTTTAGCTGAAACGCCTACACGCCCGCCCTGTACCTGGGCTTGAAAGTCAATTCCCTCATTCCATTGGCCTTTGTTCTGGATAAACCGCAAGCCTTCGATGTTCTGGCCAGAAGCACCAATAGAGAGCAATAACAACAACGGAACTAATCGCATAATCTCGAAATATACTGATTTTAGTAATGGCAAATCGCTGCTTCAATCATAATTTAATGCTGCGGTTACTTATTAATAAATGACGGATATATAAGGTTTGAATTCCGTGATCGATCTAGCATTATCAAATCATTTGATAGTCGAGTTGGCTTCGAAAAAAGTAATTAAGCAATCTTTCATTTATATAAATAGTGGAAATAGCTGATGAAAATGTGAGCTAGTTTTTGAAGTACAGCCAGTCTTTCGAGTCTTACCATTTAAAAGACAATTCCACCACCGCTTGTTTTTGCTATCATACCATGAAAGCACCTTGTCCAAAATCGCATAGTTATTGTCCTTTTTGCCAAAAAGATGACCCCTCGGCATGA
>CAZAHL010000147.1:0-17230 GCA_964484845.1 uncultured Chryseolinea sp.
AATTTTCTTATCCACTGTTTTCCTGAAAGAGCGCGGTACAGCCAGGCAATGGATTGGGATCGCAGTTGCCTTGGTTGCAATTGCATTTCTCTCCTATCAGCCTGCAACCGGAAACGAAGCACGTGACTACAGCTGGCTGCTACTTTCAATACTCGTATTTATACTGTGGGGACTTCAGGCATACGTGATGAAATTTTCTAATTACACCATGAGTGCGGAAAGCATCTTCTTTTATATGATGGTGACTGCACTATTGCTAATTCCGGTTGCCATCCTAATGACGGATTTTTCTAAGCCAATTAACACAACATTCAAAGGTCCGTATCTCGCCGCAATGATTCATATCCTGAATGCCATTGGAGCGCTTACATTAGTTTACGCAATACGATATGGAAAAGCTATGGTCGTGGTGCCTATCACTGGGCTATCTCCATTAATAACGGTTGCTATATCATTGATCCTTTACAGCGTTGTTCCTGGACCCATTCTCGTTGCGGGTGTGATTCTTGCCATGATAGGCATATACCTTCTTTCAGAATAGTTCAGAATTTTTTTTGATCCTCAGGCCCATTAATCAGGTGGTTGTCTCGGGAGACTAAAATAAATTTTATGATATATTGTTTTCATAATCTATCTATTGTTAATCGAAGGGGATGAACTACCATCAGTATAACGTTTATCGTATGAAAAAACTTGGCTTACTTTTTTTATTGTCGATTTCCCTTATCAAAGTGGGTGCGCAAGGAAGAGATTCAATCAGTTATTTTGATCCGCACATCAGCAACTTTGATCCCCATGAAGTAGTGCAATTCATCCGGCCTCCTCATGAAGATGGTTATATTAATAATCCTCATAAAGGAACAACAACATTCCAACGGCTAGCAGGAGAAGAACTCTATCCCGATCTGAAATGGGATGATAGCAAAGCACCTATGTCATTTGAGAAACCTTCAGAAAAACTGAAAGAGACAAAGAACTATCCACCAAGTCGTATCGCTTACATTCGCTGGGTTTGGAAAGATTTGGAACCTGAGAAAGGAAAGATCAGGTTTGATGTCGTAGAGAATGCGCTCGCTGCTGCAGCACAACGTGGCCAAACGCTTCAATTGAGATTTCAACCTTTCTCAGGCCCCGATACACCCGAATGGTATTGGAAAACCGGCGCCCGTATAGATGAAAAATTTAAACAATGGCGTGGCTATGCTACACCCGACCACAATGATCATCGATACCTTCGACATTGGGGAGAGTTTATCCGGGCGATGGGCAAACGATTTGATGGTCATCCGAACCTGGAAACGGTAGACCTAGCCTATGGTGGCGATTGGGGTGAGATGGGAGGAAATGCGACGTATGAAACTGCAAGAAGTTTGGTGGATATCTATTATGAGGCCTTCCCCACCACAACCCTCATCCTAATGGCAGGATCGCCCGGAGCAGAATATGCCTCCAGGCAAACAGACAGAGTTGTAGGCTGGCGGGCAGATTGCTTTGGCGATTTCAGCAAAGCCGGCTGGCGTAAAAAAGATACCACGGAAAATAACTGGAACCACATGAATGTGGCTTATCCTACGTTGTTCGAACTGGATGGTTTAAAGGACAAATGGAAAACTGCACCTGTCATTTTGGAGACGTGTGGTTCAGTAGCATCGTGGCACAACGAGGGTTATGATATTGATAAAATTCTGGAAACTGCTTTGCGTTTCCATGCTTCTGTATTCATGCCGAAGTCGGTGAAAATACCAGATGAATGGATGCAGAAGATCATGGATTTCAATAAAAAGCTTGGCTATAATTTTTATATATACAACATGGTTGTCCCTCAAAAAGCTTCCCCGGGAAAAGAACTGAGAATCCGCACAACCGTAGATAACGAGGGGGTTGCACCTATTTACAAAAAGTACGTTTTTGCCATTAAACTCACGCAAGGTAACCGGGAATATATTTATCATTCCACTCAGGACATCCGGAAGTGGATGCCATTTTATACAAATTTTGCCGACGTAATGACGGTGCCTGTGGATTTTAAAAAAGGAATAGCGTCCATAAGCTGCGCCATCGTTGATGCCAATAATAAACCCGTCGTACGATTTGCCATCAAAGACATCGATCAGGATGGATGGCATCCGCTGGGAAAAATTGTGATTGAATGATGGATTAAATATTCAGTTTTGAAATCCTCATTTGTTGGGCTAAAGCCCAGAACAACCATCAACATTGTCCACGAGCTAAAGCTCGTGGCAATTGATATGATATACACTTGAATTTCCATGTACTATTCAAAGATTAATATCCCGAATTTTGTAAACTGGTGGAAATTTGTTTCGGGTTTCTTCCAGTGCCATCTAACGGCTTTCTTATTATCATGATCTACCCTATACATGTTGGCTCGCCACGTTGAACCTTTTTTTGGAGGAACGTTCTTCAACGGATTCATCAACGCATAAGGAATAAAAAATTCTGCATACCAGGCTGTAATTTTGCTGCCCGTTTCCTTTTTTCCCCCTTCGACACTGGTAAAATGTTTAGTCCTTCGTTCCCCTTTATATTCCCATGGAAGCCATCCTAAAAATTTACCTTCGAAGTTTGGAATAAGAATAGGCAGCTCATAATTCAACGGAGAAATTTCGTATTCAAAATAAACGGTCTCAGTTGTATCAGGCCAAAGAAAAACTTCAGCGACATCTTCCAGCCAAAGCCTTTCAAAGTCAGCCGTTTTTGAGGCCGTTAAAATTTCATCTTCATTATGGAACAGAAAATAAATGCCGGTGCTGGAATACAAAACCTTAAACCGTGTTTTCCTTGCCTCATCACTTTCGGAGGCAGATAACATATTCCACGATGCGTTTTCCCATACTTTATTTTTACCATCACCACTCAATTTGAAATCGTCTGTGTATTTCACTGCAATGACTCCCCGATCGTTGTGCTGGGCACAAACTACTTCACACGCAAACTGTAATAAACATATGACTTGTAAAAATTTGCTCATAGGATATTTTGTATAGCTCTAAATTTAAAATTTTCATCGCGTTTTTTTATACAATTTTTTTTTAAACACTTCATCCGATGGCTAAAGGCCATAAATCATCCACGTCCCTTGCAAATAAGTCTCTCTGCTTACCGGGCTTCCGCTCCAGTAGTTTTAAATCCTGTACATGGAAAATTATCAAGCGTTACAAACAAAGAAACGTAATGGCCAGGCGAAATTTGTTAGAATACGTTTTCACAGTCTACCGATAAATAAAAAAGTCCTGACAACCAGGACTTTTCTCAATCATACTAAACCCTATTATTGTTATTCTGAAATAGCATACCCTGGATTCTGACTTCCGAGTGTTCGTGCATCAAATAAAGGAATAGGGTACAAGTAATCTACCTCTGTAAAATTGGCCAGAATGTCATCGCGTCCCGCAAAAATCGTTGGTAACAATCTTTTTCTCACGATATCAAACCACCTGTCGTATTCAAAAGATAGTTCTCTGTTTCTCTCTTCAATAACCTCCGCATCAAATGCCGCCTGCGATAAACCAGCGGGAAGATCAGCAATTGCACTCGGTGTGTTCAGGTCAGCGTTGAATGCACGTCTTCTTATCTGGTTAACGGCATCATAAGCTTCCGGAGTCGGACCTGCTGCCGTCATGTTTGCTGCTTCAGCATAAATAAGAAGTACATCGGCATACCGGATGATGGGGAAATTAGATCTGCTTTGATACGTATTGTATTCGTCATCTGAGATGTACATATATTTTCTAATGAAAGGCCGTTGCTCGTCGAACTCGGTATAGGGTACACCATTGTATTCCAAAATTAAATAAGCGTCTTGACGTGGCTCATCGGGCGAGCTTGCAAACCAGCTATCCGACCATTCCGGATCAATGCTTGCATCACCCCATCCTTCCATCACAGACGGCGCCCAAATCTGCGGGTCTGTTGCCGGGTCATCCCCGGTTGAATTGAAAGACCATATCATTTCCGGTCCGTACTTATTTTCCGGTTTAAAAACATCATATACATTTGGTACCAGAGCGTGCGTGCCGTCATCCATCAAGTCAGCTGCCATGTCGCGCGCCTTGGCATAATTTTCTGTTTGATTCAATGGGGCGGTCGCCATGGTGAGATACACTTTGGCAAGCAAACCTTTTGCAGCTGAAGCAGATGGTTTTCCCGGCGCATCATCCCACGCGTCAGGAAGGTTTTCAATAGCAAAAAGAAAATCACTAACAATCAAATTGTAAACTTCAGCCACAGGTGTACGCGTTTTAACCGGCGTTGTTACCGGGTCAGGTGTATCTTCCGTGATCAATGGAAGGTCGCCGTACAATCTCACCAGCATGAAATAATTATACGCTCTGAGAAACGTGGCTTGTCCGATTAAAAGATCAATTTCAGCCTGATCAACACCTTTGATAGAACCGTTCTTTACCGCCTTGATCACACCGTTGATGTTACTTAGTGCACGGTAGTGTATATTCCAAAGATCGTTGGCAAAGTTTGGAGCAATGTTCAAATCGCCGTCCAGAAGCTGATCGTCATGAATAAAACTTCCATAACCATAGGAATATCCTGACCAATAGTCCCAAAGTTGATTCATGGATCCGGTTAAGGCAGCCTCGCCTTGCCCAATCGTAGTGTAAAAATTACTGGGACTCACAAAGCCTTCCGGATTTTCATCCAGACTTTGGCAAGCAACTCCTGCGACAAGGAAGAGTATCGCGATATATTTTTTTATTGATGCAAATGTTTTCATATACGACTTTTTTAAAATGTTATATCTACGCCAACTGTAAATGTCTTGGAAGTTGGATAGCTGCCAAAGTCAATGCCCAGACTGGCATCATTTGAATTAAATGAACTGATCTCAGGATCATAACCGGTATAATCAGTTAGTGTGACGAGATTCGTGCCGGTTACATACGCTCGCAATCTTGATATACCAATATTAGAAACCATAGAAGCTGGCAACGTATAGGCCAGTGTAACATTTTTAAGGCGCGCGTAAGATCCATCTTCAACCCAACGGCTTACGCGGGTATCTGCAACTGAAATTTTACCGGATGGAAGGGCCGCTGCTTTGCGTTCGCTTTGTGAAGTGAAGGCCGGCACATCGGTGTTCTGGTTTTCCGGCGTCCAGCGATTTAGCAAATTAGCGCTTGTTCCTTCTCCTGGTCTTTCAAGGCGAATTCTACCGATGTTGAACAGGTCATTCCCCTCAACTCCCTGGATCAAAACAATGAGTTCAAAGTTTTTATAAGAGAAGCGGTTGCTCCATCCGTAGATAAAGTCAGGCAACGCGTTACCGATGACCGCGAGATCAGAATTGTTAATCTGTCCATCGCTGTTAATATCTTTGTACTTGATGTCGCCTGGCAATTGACCAAACGCCGCTGCCTGATCTCTTTCACCTTCGCTCCAAGTTCCTAACGTGATCCTTCCGGTCATTTGTCCGAATGGCTCACCCGCTTTCAGGTACATTAAAGGAGCACTGTTACTAATTCCGTAACCTGCGCCCGTTGTCGTTCTAAACGGAAGCTTATTCTCATCTGCGAGCTTAATTACTTTGCTGTTGTTGAAAGAAATATTAAATCCAGTATTCCAGCGGAAGTTGCCTACCAGAGGATCTCCACCCAACGCAATCTCTATACCTTTATTTTCTGTCGAGCCAATGTTGTCTACGATGCTGCTAAATCCGGTCATTGTGGGTAGCTGGCGGCTGAGCAGCAAGTCCTCTGTCGTTTTTACGTAATAGTCAAGCGACGCTGTTAACCTGCCATTAAAAAGTCCCATGTCAACCCCAACATCCGTTTGAGTGGTCGATTCCCACTTTAAGTTAGGATTGGCTGCACGTACTATATTGAATCCGATATCGGTAGCGTCATTACCATTATAGGGATAATTCGCACCCGACAAGATCTGAGAAAGTGAAGCGTAGGGACTAATGCTTTGGTTGCCCGTTACTCCCCAGCTGGCGCGGACTTTAAAGTCAGAAAATAAATCAAGGTCTTTCAGAAATGTTTCTTCCGAAGCTCTCCATGCTGCTGAAACTGAAGGAAAATATCCCCATTTGTTATTTGCGCCAAAAACGGATGACCCATCAGCGCGATAACTCGCTGTCAACAAGTATTTTTCCGACAACGAATAATTGACGCGGGCAAGGTATGAGTTGATGACCCTTTTTCTGTTATAGGAGGCGGCAAATCGGGTTCCAGCTCCACCAAGATCCCACACGCTATTGTCATCAACGGAGAAACCGTTTGCATCAATGGAAGTATACTTATCGGTCTCCACTTGTTGTTCCGCAACGGCCGTTATAGTGAAATTGTGAATTCCAGCTTGTCTGTTATAGGTTACAATATTTGAGTTCTGAAGACGTGTATAGATGCCGTTAGATGACTGAGCTAATCCCGATTTTTGAAATCCTGTAAAGGTATTCGTATTCATGTAACGGAAATTGTTGGAATTGCGCGTGATCGCGCCGCCGGTGATTCTGATAGAAAGTCCTTTGATTGGTTTAAATTCAAGAAAGGCATTGAGATTATTACGCATATTATTGTTTTCAGCAAAAACCTCCTTCGCACTGGCCACCGGGTTTGCCATCCCGGGTTCACCGAAATTAGAAGGATGCTTGCTGTAGTTTCCCAGGTCATCAAATACCGGAATGGTAGCGCCCCAGCGAGGTGCTAAACTAACGGCCTGGCCAAGCGCATCCACATCTGCTGTTCCCTCCCCGAATGGAGGGCTGTTTCCTTTTTCCTTAATACCAGCCCAACTTAAACCGAAGGTCATCCATTTATTAATGTCTACGTTAACATTCGTCCTCAACGTAAAACGTTGAAATGCTGAGTTAATCAAAATGCCTTCCTGATCAAGATAACCACCTGAAACGAGGTATTGCACATTATCCGTTCCACCGCTTACAGACAATTGGTGGCTTTGCATGGGAGCGGTGCGATATATTTCATCCTGCCAGTCTGTGCCCCCGTTTCGCTCGAAGTTTGTTATTTGTTCGCCCGTGAAAATGGGTGTTGGTGTAATGACAACATTACCTGGTTGATCCTGAGAAGCTCTGAAGTCATTTATTGACTTTGCAAAATCACCTGCATTCAAAAGGTCGAGCTTTTCACGTAATTTTTGATAACTCAGGCTGTAACTGTAACTGATAACAGGCGTTCCTTTTTTTCCCTTTTTTGTAGTGATCAACAAAACACCATTGGCTCCTTGCGATCCATAGATTGCCGTCGCCGAAGCATCCTTCAAAATTTCAATCGATTCTATATCATTTGGATTGAGTGATTCTATATCACCACCCTGAAGACCGTCAATGACAATCAGAGGTTGATTGCTTCCGGTAATGGAATTCATACCGCGAATACGAATGGTCGTTTTTCCGCCGGGCTGACCACTTGTGTTCAATACCATGACGCCAGGCGCACGACCTTGCAACGCCTGGTCAACACGTTGCATTGGCAATTGCATAAGCTCTTCTGCTTTGATAGAGCTTATTGAACCCGTAAGATCGCTTCGCTTCTGGATTCCATACCCTACTACAACGACTTCAGAAAGTGTCTCAGGATCCGGCTGGAGCGCAATCTCAAAGGTGGTCCGGCCTTCAAGCGCTACTTCCTGAGGTGCGTACCCTATGTAAGAGACAACAAGGACTGTTACATTATTAGGTACAGTTAAGCTAAATTTTCCTTCGCCATCCGTTGTTGTGCCCACCGTTGTCCCTTTAACAACAACATTGGCGCCTGGCAATACACCGCCAAGCTCATCTTTTATAGTACCGGAAATAACCCTGTCCTGCACAATGAGTGTGTAAGGCGAAAATTTCGCGGAGGCAGCATCGATTTTGTGTGATTCACTGTGATCGATGGCAGATACCCCATGCGTTAGCCATACTCCACAGAACAAAGCACACAAGACTTTAGACTTCAGTAATAGTTTAGTCATAGTTTGTGAATTTTAAAGTTTCATTATTTAGATTATTTTTTGTTTTAGCGCCCCTGTCAAGGTCATCGATATCCACTGTGATCCGTTGCCAAACCTCGTCATGCTCGTAAGTCAAGTCTGTTTCATGGGTCTCTCTTATAGCCTCAATCGTCGACCTTGCTTCCATTATCAACTCGATCTTGTCAGGATGTTCGTTCAGCCAGTTTTCCCAAAAGACCTTGCCTTGTAAATCGGGTTCAAGCGTCCATTTTTGAAACGATTCGTTCAGCACGAAATCTTTAACAGCGTAATTTGATAGATCCATGAGCAGTAAAGGAAAAATCTCACCTATACAGAAAAGGGACCGTTGATTTTATTTTCTCATTAAAGTTTTTTCTTTTTTTTCTTGAATCTGATAATTCTGGTGGGATTTTGCAGAAGTGTCATGAGAGGTCAATTAAGCGGATTGACATGATTCGGCGTTCTAAGAGGAATGAAAAAGTTATCGCGGTCATTCTTAAGTCCGGCACTTTGAAGCACACTTATGGAAATCGAGAACCTGCAAAACAAACCAATGAACCGTCACTTGATAGGCCGAGTGTCCTCCACCTTTAATGAAGGGACTCATCCTGGGGATTCCGCTCAGGATCAGGCATTCCACTGATTAGGCTAGAAGGCGCGGAATGACGGGCTCGATGGAAAAGCGTAGTCTTCCTGAGTTGTAGGAAATGCGCAAAGTTTACAGAAATCTCTTCTCATTTTGCGAGATTATTTTTACGCAGAAGTTATAGACACGATTACTGTAGCGCCATACTAGTGGTACGCAATTATATCCGTAACAATATCCTCAGCTGCATCAGGATCTCCTTGTGCGGGACCGTACCATACACCTCCCCCAAATGTTATGATGAATATTTTTTCAGGATTTGTTGGATCAGGCTCGACACGCTTGCCCCATTTGAAGTTGTACCCTTTTATTCGTTGCCAAGATTTACCACCATCCTCCGAACGGTAGGCAGATCCATTAAATCCGCAGGCATAAAAAGTAGCATTGCGAGGATCATGGGTAATATCGTGAATGTGTTGATCGGTCTTGAGAACATGTTCCCATGTTTTCCCATCATCTGTCGATCTGAAAATTCCCCCTCCCGTATCAGACTCGAAACGTTCGCGTACGGTTCTTCCCCAGGCAGATAAAATAAGGTTTTGTGGATTTCCGGGATCTACCTTTAAACTCATCGGACCATTTGTGCCTATTGGCAACGTAACCTTTGACCACGTTTCGGCACCATCAGTAGATTTATACAGTGCACCATCATACTCTGTACCTATGCTCTCATCCTCGCTTCGCCTGGCAATCACAAGAAACAAAGCTCTATCTGTACTTCTTTGTTCTATCCGCCATGCAAACGGTTCATTTGTGGGTAGCCCTTCATTTTTCTCCTTCCAGGTTTTACCTCCGTCGATAGATTTAAAAACGCCTTTCCCAAATGCACAGGCGTAGAGTGTTCGGGAAGAAGGATCGCTGGCCGAGTCGAGCAATAAATGCGTCACGGCAGATTCACCGATGTCTGCACTTACTGATTGCCACGATGATCCGCCATCTTCACTAATTACTATTCCTCCTACAAAACTACCTGTTCCTTTACGGCGCCACATTTTGGGACGAGGAAGATCATGTGTGCCACTCATCGAAGCCCATACCTTATTTTTTATTTTAGGATCCATGACAACCCAATAGGTACTGTTTTCCCATTTTCTTGGAATACCATTCTTATAAGTCGCGCTGCTCCAGCTATGCCCACCGTCCTTACTCTCCATTAATCCAACGTCTGTGGTTGCAATAAAACGATGATCAGGATTAAAAGGATCGAAGGCCATCTGATAACTGGTTGTAACATCAAGACCTCTGGTAATCCATCCGGAGTCTGTCTTTTTTGTATAGACCTGCTTCCATGTTTTTCCACCATCAACAGTTTTAATCGTTCGCCCAAAATCGGTTCCATAGCAGACATCTGGGTTGTTGGGATCAACACCCATTGAAAAAGGATTTTCTCCCCATGACGGACCGAAGCGATCGTTGATCCATCCGTCTCGCATATTTGGAGAAGGTACCTGCACATGATTCGGAGCAATACGGTCTCGCCAGCTCAAGGTCCACGTCATACCATAGTCCACACTTTTTGCAACGCCAATACAGGTCGTGTCTTTGTGAGTTTGAAGGTTGTTATATGAAACGTACAGTACTTCAGGATGATTTTCACTGGTAGCAATTGCGCGGTATTCAGGCATCTCGGCACCTGCAATCTGAAAATCCATTAAACCTTTCTGCCGATTTTGCCAGGTTTCGCCGCCATCTTCTGTAACATAAATACCTGACGGATCTCCGTCCGGATTGAAGTAGCCTTTTCCAGCAACGGCGTAAATGAAAAATTTATTTTGTTTCTCATCAAATCCTCCGGAATACGCTGTTATTTTTTTTATACCGTCCGGGGCTTTATTCACAGTCCACACACCGTTTCGTTTAGCTGTTATTGTATTTTTTCCAACGACAAATATTGTTCTGCTATCAACAGGGGACGAAGGAACTATAAAAATTTTTTCAGATCCATCTCTCAGTACATGTTCCTTTGTCCAATGTTCACCTTGATCACCTGAAAAGAAAAAACCTACTTCTTTATCAATTGAAATTGCTGCATACAATTTCTTTGAGTCTGAGGGATCCACCGTTAGTGCCAGCACGCTTCTGTGCGTGGAGTCTTTGGTAACCAAAACTTCCATGGCATGATCTCCTTTGGAAATGATCCCCGTGATGTCGGACGGCGGAGGATAAATAACATTCCATGTTTTCCCTGAATCGGCGCTTCGAAACAACGCAATGGAGCTTGCATATACTACGTTTGGGTCCTTAGGGTCGAAGGCATAAAAATGAGTTACTCCGCGTAGATTGAACATACGCCACGAGTCACCACCATTCTCTGTAACGTACGATCCGGTCATATCACAACTGAGAAAAGCGAGGTTGGAATTAAGCGGGCTTATTGCTGGCGTGAACATGGCACCTCCTCCTCCAGCGCCAACCAAGCTCCAATCATCCTTTCTATCATTGGAGCCCGTTTTAATGTGTGTGCTTTCATCTCCTTTTTCCGGTGCAGAGCACGCGAACACGAAGATCGTCAGTATAAAAATTTGCAGGCTATTAACCCAGTTGTATTTCAAAAGCATAATGAGGAATGAATATTTTTTTACTATTCAACGATTGGGGTACCATGCCATACACTGGAACCAAATGTTGTGAGAAAAACTTTTTCCGGATCGTTCTTATCAACAATCACGCGCTGACCCCAATGAAAATCATAATCTTTAAGTTTCTTCCAATTCCTTCCGTAGTCGTCAGAACGGTAAGCTGCTTTATTGAAAGTATTGCAATAAAGACGTCCTTTATGGTGGGGATCTACTGTAACATCGTATACATATTGTTCCTTATCAAAAATGGGAGCCCATGTGTTACCATTGTCCTCTGACATAAAAATTCCGCCTTCTGATTTCAGGGTTCTATCGCCACCTTTCGATCTGGCTACGGCGCCACCGACCAGATCCCCCAGTGAAATTGAAGACCAGCATGCCAGGTAAATACGGTCGGGGTTTTCAGGATCATAATCAATTCCATTCGGGAATATTACAGCCTTATCACTAACCTTCACTTTGGTCCAGTTTTCAGCATGGTCCGTTGATTTGTAAACTGCACCGGGATAAAATTCCGTTCCTTGTTTACCATCTTTATGAGCAGGCGTCGGACTTACAACGAGAAACAATGTGCCGTTGCCCGTTCTTGTAATCTCAAACGCACATGTATTGCCCTCAATACCTTTATTTTTTAATATCCATGTTTTTCCATCATCCGTAGATTTGAAAACACCTTTGTTATAAGCCGTTGCATACAGTGTTCGATTACCAGCAGGTGAATTCGGATCAAGAATCAGCGACGTGGTTGCAGCACTGTCACTCATGCCTTTGTTACTAACGTTCCATGTTTTACTACCATCGACTGAAACACAAACTCCTCCGCGAGCTCTTCCCTTCCACGCCGGACTACGTGTCATTTTACCTCTGGGAAAATCATGGAGGTTTCCCCACACAGACCAGACTTTGTTTTTTACTTCTGGATCAAACACGATCCAGTAGCATGTATTCTGCCAGGGCGCAGGAATACCTACCATAGATCTGGACCAGCTTTTTCCTCGATTGAAAGAATGATGGTAGCCAATATCCGTATAACTAATAGCCAGGTGGTTGCTATCGAAAGGATCGAAGTGGACACCGTACGCTGTGGTCACATCCATTCCCCTGGTGATGAACGATCCGTCAGGTTGAGTCTCGCTGTACACTTCGCGCCATGTTTTACCACCGTCCTCAGTTTTCATGGTACGGTACCAATCCGTTACAATGGCAACATTTCCATCGAAAGGTGAAACACCGGCATCCATCAGCCGGATGTATTCGCCGCCAAATGCTTTTTCAGTCCATGCGTCCTGGAGATTTACGACACCAATACCATCCCGAACACCATACTGACCGGAACCACCACCACCTTTCCATACCCACTCCCAATTATTTCCTGAATCGTTTGTCTTTAATGCACCATACCAATGAATGGATTTAGCATCCGTTTTTTCTTCATAACGATTGCATACCACATAAGCATGCTGGGCATCAAACTCAGAGCATGACACCATGGAATAACTAGGCTTAATTTTAAAGCGATCATTGTTTATAATTTTGTTATCGATCTGTTTCCACGTTGCGCCGTGATCATGAGATGTCCATAACTCCGTATAGCCAAACTCCTCCTCAACGATTTTTGACTGATCCTGATGAAGCGCATACAAAATAACCTGCTCGCTGTCTTTCACTGTCCCGCCCGTAAAAGAAAAAGCCGGCGACATCGCTTTCGGAAGGGCCTTTTCAACAATCGTTTTTGAAGATTTGTTAAATGTGTAAATGCTATTCGTGGTAAAAATCAAAACGTCTTCCTTCAGGCTTGCAGGATTTGTATAAATAAAATCAACGTTGTATTGAAGATCAGTTCGCTTGAATGTCTTCCCATCATCATCGGAATAATAGAATGCCTTACCCATATTGAAATAAAGCCTGTCTTTTTTTACAGGATCAACTCGTATTCCAGTGATGTGTGCGCTTTCAGGATTGTATAATGAAGTTGAAACCGTTTTTAAGGAGTAACTGCCATGATCACCCTCATATTCTTCAGATAGTATTTCTTTCTTGTTGGGAAATATTTGTTCCCATGTTTTCCCTCCGTCGGTGGAACGATTTAACGAAGATGCGCCAATGTATATAGTGTTTGCATCATGAGGATCAAATGCAAAGCTGTTGGCGCCATTTGCAAAATTGATCTGACTGTAGGAATCACCACCATCCTTTGTCAGGTAACTTCCGGTCATATCGCATCGTACCAAAAATTCGTCTTTTGTTTGGTAAGAAAATGTAGGAAGGAATGTTGCACCACCTCCACCTGGCCCAAGCTTACGCCAATCCGAAACATTCGGGGTCGGTTTTGTTTCCTCGGATTTACATGCCAAAAGAAAAATAAACGAGAGCAAAATCCAGCTTGCGGAACGCGTTAATACTTGTATTATTTCCCGTTGTGAGCCAGCCATTGTCATAAAAACATTTTATTATCTAATCGCTGTCTGCAGAGCACAGGCTGCGTTGCAATGTTGCGTAAGGAAACCGATTTTAGATTGTGATAATTAATTCCATTGCCAGTCAACATTTCAATTTTTTGAGACTGAGGCAGTAACTTAAACTGAGGCGGCAATTCACCGATGGACGCTGCAAGACTGGATGCCAGTAATAAAAACAAAAAAGTTAGCGAATTAAATTTCATGGACTCATAGGGCATATCAGTGACCCTTCATTTACTAGAGTCCCTTAGGGCAAAATTCTCATCATTTTTTTGAGGGTGACGGAATAGTTATCATTGAATGGGTACCAGTATTTGGATTATTTAATCCTATAATTTGTGCTTCTACCCGACTGCTTCGTCTTTTTCCAAAATACCTTTATCAATAGTCAACACATTCGCCGCATATTATGCGGCGAATAAGACTCATTTTCCCCGCATCGACGGTCATTTGTCGTTTGAACTAAATTCGACGAGAAAACACAAATGGAATTGCATTTCTATGGATTACTATTTTTCTCAGTTTCTAATAACTTAATGAAATATCCTCCAACGACTGACCTTGCCTGAAATCCCACCTGTTCCCCAGAAGGCGTCTCATACCAATCAGACATTGGTACTCTACTCGGTGTACCCGTAACGTACTTATGTAAAGGGTCAATGAATTTTTGGAAAGTTTCTTTATTATCCGATAAAGTTGCTGTCCAGACAATCCAATCGGATTTTGTATACGTACGCCTGTTATCCAATGGCAACCCAAATGCATTTTGCTTGGTGAGATAGTAACTAAGTTCTTTATCAACTACGTCTTTTGGAAACAGGTTAAAACCAAGCAACTTATCCCAAATCAAATTATACTTCTGACTCCACGTTCCAGGTTGATCAAAGGTTAGTCTATAGTGATCTCCGTCATCGGCCATTTTAATCCATTCCTTTACCATCCGCGAAGCTTCATCTTTATATGATGCAGACAACTCTTTTTTGTTTAGCATTTCAGCCAGCATGCCATAAGAAGCAATCCCCATAATAGCTTTAACTGAAAGGTTAGTATTATGGGCCAGGTGTCCTGCGAAGTCATCGGTACAAAGTTGATTCTCCGGATCTAATCCATTCTTAAGAAGATATTCAGCCCATGTAGTAAGTGATGCCCAATGCTCATTTGCATAATTGGCATTCCCTTCACTTTTAGCAATGGCTGCCGCCATGATGAGCATATTACCACATTCCTCCACCGGCATATCCTCTCCGTAAGTTTGTCCATTTGCCTTAGGATACGTTCCCACATCATGGGCAGCAAAAGGCTTTTTCCATTTACCACTTTCCGAATAGTAAAAGATAGGATTCATCATTCCCTTCAGTAAATCGGGATTATATTTTAAAAACAACGGTGCCGATGGATACGTAACATCGACAGTTCCGATAGATCCGTTGCTGAAATTTTCTTTTGAGAGAAAAAGAATGTTTCCAAGACTATCCTTCGTCAATTTGTGGGCTGCAATTGATTGCCTGAAAGCAAGCAAGCATAGATCGGCATACTTTTGACCACCGGCTTGTAAAGTTTCCGCGTAAAGGGCACTGTCAAACTTATCGCACCGATTTTTAATGGATTCAAATTCAGCATCGGCTTTTTCCAGCGCATCCGTAATTGTGATTTTGCCGTCTTGGGTCCACCAGGCTTTTAAGTTGTTCCCAAAATATTGGATTGATTCAACATCGTCATAACCAATCATAATAAATCCCGAAGATGTATTTTCGGATATTTCGCCTAAGTCATGGGAATAACTTAGTGCAGGCATAGTTTCCGTCATTTTCATGGTGACCTTACCAGAGCTTTTGTTTAGATCACCATTGGAGATAAAGTATTCTTTTGCATCAACGTACTTGCCTATTGCCAATCTGGAGTCATCACCGAGTTTTGAAGCCATGAAAGCATGCCCCCAATCAATTCTTACATTATCGCCCGACCGCTCAAGAACAGCCTGGGCTACTGTACCTGTTTTGAGATATTGCACAGTTCCCGTTTTACCTTCGCCAACTTCCACTTCCTGATTTACATCATTCACTGCCCATTGCGGTGTGATTTCAAAATAGATTTCCACATCATGCGTTTTACCATCCTCTGAGGCAACGCTATAGGTAACATAGTTGATTGGCCTTGACAAAAGGTCAAGGTCTTGAGGCAATAAAGGAGAGATGAATTTGATGTCAAGCCCAATGCCACCGCACGTAAATAAATAATGTGTCTGAGTGGCCGAGATGGAAACATTTTCCTGAACAGCAGTCTTTGTAAAAACTTCTTTTTGAGTTGGCTCTGTATAAATTCCAAAATCAACGTAGGCTTTTCCGCCAGTGTTGGTACAATGTGCCGCTATCACATTTTTTCCGTCTTTATTTAACATGGACGCATCAATCTTCAATACAACATCCATCCTGGCACTTCTTCCGGTATTAACTATTTCCTTCCCGTTAAGGTAAAGCTCAAAATTATCGTCATGAGAATAAATAAGATAAACTGAATCAGAGGTCTCTTTCGGAATTGTAAATTCTCTTCTCACCCATATTTCATCTGTGCCCCAAGCAGTATTTACAGCGTTCATGTCCTGCGAACCGAACGCGGCTGTACTTTTTTTCCAGGCCTTGGTGTCGAAAGTCAGCTGCTGCCAACCAGCGGATGGTGCTTTCGTTGTAAAAAAGCCATCCCAAACTTCATCTTTAGCCATCGGTAAAATTGCTTTCAATGGATATTCTTCTTTTCCCATGAATCGATACACGTCACCGTCGACGCGAATTGCTCCAATCAACGAATGCACTTTTCCAGTCCAATGACGAATCGGATCATCGTAAAGTTTATCAGCCATTGACCATGCGCTGGTAAAGGGGTCAATTGTAATTAACGGGTAGGCTGGCGCATGTAGTGATGTAAATTGAGAGGGAGCCTGAAGTTCAGAATGATCTGCTACTTTTTGCTTTACACATGAACTTATCGCGCCGGCAATCAATAATCCACCTACTACATACTGGATAAAATATTTCATTGTTGTCATTTAAAGTGTTAAAAAAAACTCAATTTTTAGTCGCTTGCAG
The DNA here is from genome assembly GCA_964484845.1 of uncultured Chryseolinea sp. Lineage (GTDB taxonomy): Bacteria > Bacteroidota > Bacteroidia > Cytophagales > Cyclobacteriaceae > Chryseolinea. The sequence continues at coordinate 16,718 of CAZAHL010000147.1, forward strand.
CCGCTGAATCAGTCGACCTAGCTCTTTAATTTTTTCTGGCTGCTTATGAGCAAGATTATTACTTTCTGTTGGATCTTCAATTAAATTGTATAATTGATCCTCTGAAGACAACCCACCTTCCACATCTTTATCTGCAAGCCACGCAGGAGTTTTTCCATCAAATGGTTTAATGTATTTCCAATTACCTTTTCGTATGGAAAGTGTAAATGATTCTTCGAGTAAAACTTCACGCCCTTTATTGTCACTCCCTAACCAGGCGGATAATTGATTTTCACTATCAAGGTGATTTGCACTGAGATCAACGCCAACCATGGAGGCAAGGGATGATAAAAGATCTACCTGAGTTATTAACGCATTTGAAACTTTAGGCGAAACGTGACCCCTCCAGTTCAATATTGTCGGTACTCTCGTACCCGCTTCGTAGGCGGAATATTTTCCACCTCTGAATTTGCCATTTGGCTTATGAGCTCCAATTAACTCGACCGCCTGATCTGAATAGCCGTCATTTAAAAC
>CAZAHL010000148.1:0-17214 GCA_964484845.1 uncultured Chryseolinea sp.
AACGGGTTCCGGTCGATTGCTTTCACTAATAATTTTTCTTAAAAAAGTGTTTTTGAAGATATTCGGCGTTAAGGCCTTTTAGGAAGTCTGACCGTAAATGTGCTACCTATGCCATACTCTGACTTGACCTCTATACTTCCTCCTAGTTTAGATACAGCTTCTTTTGTGATAAATAAGCCGAGACCACTCCCTGTAACGCGATCGGAGCCCCGATAGAACATATTAAATATTTTATCTTGATGCTGAGGCATTACACCTGTGCCGTTGTCTTCTACATAAAGAAAATTTTGATTGCCGTTATATCCGATCTCAATAAATGGATTCGACTTTCGAAAGTCGTGATACTTAATCGCGTTGCCAATCAAGTTGCTAAGAATTACAGTAAGTCTTATTTTATCGGAAATCAGAATCACACCTGGGGTAATGTTTACTTTAAAGTCAATTTTATTTGCAAGGGTATCAAATTTAAGCGACTCGATGACTTCCTGGACAAGGAGTTCAAGAGCAATTGATTCCGTTATAATTTCCGTTCTTGCATTCCGGGAGTAATCAATGATCTCACGAATAAATTTATCTTGAGCATGCACCCGCCCTTCTATCATTTTCATGATCTGATTTAATTCTTCTGGATCTTTGGTTAGGTTTGCCAGATTGATCAGTCCAAGAATAGAGCTTAAAGGGGAGCGCAGGTCGTGAGATACACTGTACACAAAACGATCGAGTGCTTCATTCGCTTTATGCAACTCTTCATTTTTTTGTTGAGCAAATATTTCCTTTTGTATCAATTCACTTTCTGATTGTTTATTTAAGGTCATCAAAAAATATACTGCAAGTACTGAAATGGTAAGGGATATGAAATAGTTAAAAACAAAGCTGATCCGAATGTATACTTCGGCTGGTCTGGTGGTTGGGTACACTTGAATATCACCGAAATAAGCAAGTAAAAATAGAACGGCAGTAAATATGGTCAGTACAAACCCTGTTTTGTGATCGTCAAAAGTAAGGATGGTGAACGATCCTATGCCGACGGGTATAAAAAATAAAAACACACCTGTTTCAAATGGGTCAGTCAGTGCTGACCAAAATACAACCAGATTTGCTGCAACCAGCAGAATAATCTTAGCGATTTTAAACTTCGCAAGGCGAATTAAAAAAAGGGAAAGCACCGGCATTGAGAACAGGAGCGCATATGCTGGCAAAGCGTAGTAAACGTCATTAGCTAAATCAAGGATGGTGTACATAATGGCCACCATCATACAGATGACCGCGAGGTAGCCTGTAAGCATTAACCGCTTGAATTCAGATCGAGAGGCATTTATCTCCCGTCCCAGAACCAGATCACTGAACTTAAACACTTAACTAACGTAGTTTGAATTGGTTGCCAAAGGTACTAATAGTATTACCAAAAAAACGGGTCTTTATCAAAGGCTTCTAAGGCGCGCTTGCAGATCGGTAAAAAAACTTACATACCCCCACGGAGGTTGAAATTTCCTCATTAATACTAAACCATACTTTATAATTTTAATTTATGAAGTCGACTTCACCCATGTTTGTATCAGCCGGTTTGCTTATTCTATTCGCGACACTGTCTGGATGTGAGGGTAATATTTCTTATAGAGTAAAAACAAAAAATGTTCATGTCGATTCGTTAGGGCAAATTGAATTGCTCCATAGCTATTTAGTAAAACCCATACTTTATAAAAATATCCGGGGCCTTGAAGACCTTCCCATGGCAGATGCAAAAACGAAGTTCATTTCTGCAATCCTTCCTGCTATTTTAGTAGCAAAGCACAAATTATCGGCAACACGAAATAAGATCAAGAGACTTCGCGAAAAAGAAAATTGGAATAGAGCTGATAGTGCTTTTTATATTGAATCAAAAAATACCTACAAAGGAAAAAATTTTGATGATCTAAATGCCAAGCTCTTAACCTTGCCCAATAGTATCGTACTCGCTCAGGCTGCTGTCGAAACGGGCTGGGGCGAATCACGTTTTTTTATACAAGCCAGTAACTTGTTTGGTATCTGGTCCTTTGATGCAACCGAATCAAGAATTGCAGCCGGCAAAAATCGCAACAATAAGACAATCTTTTTAAGATCTTACGACGACATGTCAACGTCCATTACGGATTATTTTGAAGTTCTAGCGCGCACAAGCGCCTATAAAAGTTTGCGCAAAGCGAGACTTCAAACTTCTGATCCGTTTTTACTGATACCTCATTTAAAAAATTATTCCGAACGCAGAACCTGGTATACCAATCAATTAAAGAAAGTCATTCGACAAAATAACCTTACGAAATTTGATGAATATCGATTAGATCCCAATTACCTCGTGGCAGAATGAAGATCTTATTGAAATCGTGATCGAATGAAATTTCGAAAACGTTTATCCAATGGGTTGCCCAAACCTACTTTCACTGACTAACTGTCCTTAACTGGTTGCTCTTCTCACAAAATTGCTTTACATACGATTGTGATGCTACGCCATTTTATATTCTTAACCCAGCACGAAAGCTTCCCCGAATATGTTGGTCTGAAATATATTGGTTCCGAAACTGATCTGGTATAAAATAATAAAACTGAAACTGTTTTTTTAACGTATTAATAAGAAGTTTTGTAACGATAATGAAATGGTGAAAAAAGAATTACTTATTCCTTACATCGCTTTGGCGGCAATCTGTCTGATATGGGGTACAACTTACTTGGTATTAAGGATTGCTGTGCTTCATTTTCCACCACTTTTGTTTGTTACGATCCGACAACTTCTTGCGGGCAGTTTACTTATCGGCTTCATGCTCCTTACCGGAAAAGCAGCCTGGCCAGACCGGGCACATATATTCCGTCAAGCCATTGCAGGGTTTTTCATGATTTCTATGGGGAATGGATTAGTCGCGTGGGCCGAGGTACTCATCCCCAGCGGAGTGGCTGCTATTATTTGTTCCCTCATGCCCGTGGTGGTTATTCTTATAAATCTGGCGATTAATAAGGAGGAAAAACCAACGGCTCCCATACTGGTGGGTGTTTTACTTGGGCTCGTTGGAATCATGATGATTTTTAGTGAGCACCTCGTTGAATTCTCAAAGCTTGAATATCAGGTGGGTATTTTTTTAATATTTATTGCAGTCATTAGTTGGGCTGGAGGGAGTGTATGGCTGAAGAAAAGAGGAAATGACGGAGATGCATTTTTGAACGCTGGGTTTCAAATGTTTTTTGGTGGCGTCTGGCTTATCCCGGGAGCGTTCATATTCGATGATCTTACCACGGTGACTTGGTCGTCCGAAGCTGTTTACTCACTTATATACCTTGTCTTTGTCGGATCTATCATCGCGTATGCATGTTATTCGTATGTTTTGAGAGAACTTCCGATGACCATTGTTTCGCTATACGCTTATGTTAATCCTATCGTTGCTGTTCTATTAGGTTGGGTTGTGTTAAACGAAAAGTTGAATGCTAAAATTGGAATTGCCATCCTTATTACGGTGGCAGGCATCTACCTCGTGAACCGCGGATATCAGTTTAGCAAGTTTTGGAAACAACAATTTTCAAGATGACTGCAACCACAGCACCCATATTATTTCAAACCACCGACTGGGATTCCATCCCTGCTACCATCCATGCGGGAGAAACAGGGACAGCACGTTGGAAGACCATTCAATACGGTGCTTTAAGAATTCGCGTTATCGAATATTCTCAAAATTATAAGGCAGATCATTGGTGCATGGTTGGCCATATACTATATTGTCTGGAGGGAGAAATGACCACGGAACTATCTGACGGAAGAGTCTATCATCTTACGCCGGGTATGAGCTATCAGGTATCTGATGGGGTGAGTGCTCATCGTTCTTATTCTGAAAAGGGTGTGCGGGCCCTCATCATTGATGGAGGGTTTTTGAAAACACAAAAAATAAATCATAACCCATGGAAAATGTAGACCTTGAAATGATTGAATATACAGAGGAGCACCAACCCTGGTTTGAGAAATTCAATCGCCAGTGGATTGAAGAATATTTCTGGATGGAACCAATTGATTTTGAAGTATTGCAGAAACCAGACGAATACATCATTAGCAAAGGGGGAAAAATTCTTGTTGCACTCTGCAATAAACAAATCGCGGGTACTGTCGCTTTAAAATTTGTAAATCCAATGACATATGAATTTACAAAAATGGCGGTCGACGGAAAATTCAGAGGATTAAAAGTAGGGCAGGCGTTGGGAGAAGCAGCCATTGAAAAGGCAAAAGGACTTGGTGCAAATAAAATTATCCTCTACTCTCATACTGTTTTAGTGCCCGCCATCTCGCTTTACAAGAAACTTGGCTTTGTAGAAGTTCCGGTCGACGGTCCATATAGACGAAGCAATATCAAGATGGAATTGAAATTGATTTAATGTTATATCTGCCGTGATTTTATCGCAAAAAGCCAATATGACCCTAACCTTACCGTTTTCCATAAGACCAGGAACAATTCACGACGCGGCAATTTTAACCGAGCTCGGAGTAAAAACTTTCTGCGATACATTCGCCCAGGACAACACGGCCGAGAATATGAAGATGTATCTCGAAAAGAATTTTACGCAAGAACAACTGGAAAAGGAACTTAGGGATCCGGCATCTACTTTCTTGTTGGCTCATGATCGGGATTTACTGGTGGGATATGCGAAACTCCGGCGCAGTGAACAACCTGCGGAACTTGGGGATACACCTAGTTTGGAGATAGAACGAATCTATTCCATCAAAGAATACCATGGGAAAAAGGTCGGCAAGGCGTTGATGCTTGCATGCCTGGACATTACCCGGAAGGAAGGATTTAAGACTGTATGGCTGGGGGTATGGGAGCACAACCCCAGGGCCATGGACTTTTATGAAAAATGGGGATTTGAAAAATTTGGCGTTCATTCTTTTATGCTAGGCACAGATACACAAACGGATTTACTCATGAAAAAGAATTTAAACTGACCATGCCTTTACATCACTATCATACCACCACTACCTGGACAGGGAACCTTGGCAAGGGCACATCAGAATACAAAGGATATGACCGGGCCCACACCATTGGCATTGTTGGCAAGCCCGATATTTTAGGATCATCCGATGCAGCCTTTCGCGGCGACAAAACAAAACATACTCCCGAAGATATCTTCGTGAGTTCTCTTTCGACGTGTCATATGTTGTGGTATTTGCATTTGTGCTCCGTGAATGGAATTGTGGTAACGGACTACGTGGATCATGCTAGCGGAATTATGGATGAAGATGCTAAAGGCAGTGGACGTTTTACGGAAGTCACGCTAAATCCGATTGTAACGGTAAAAGAAAACAGTATGATCGAAAAAGCGAATACACTTCACCATGAGGCGCATAAAATGTGCTTTATTGCCAGCTCAGTTAATTTTCCTGTTCTCCACAAACCGACTGCCGTTGCTCCTTCTCTGGTGGAAAAAAATTAGTCGTGATGGTGCAAAAGTTATCCTGGTTTGAACGCGTTTTTAAGTTCGGTTTACCCGTAGGGATGCTTCCGTTTTATATCGAAAGATTAGAAGGCACGGCTGCTCGAATTGAAAATAAGGTAAAAGGGATTTCTGAGGAAACACTTTCAGAGCGCTTAGATAATAAATGGTCCATCAAAGAAAACATTGGCCATCTGGCAGAAGTTGATGAGGTGGCTCTTAAACGAATCGGCGAAATAATATCTGGAGTTTCACCAATGTCTCGGGCTGTATTTGAACCAAAGCCTTACCATGATTGGCCTATTAATAAAGTAATTAAGTTTTTTTACGAGACCCGAACACAAAACATCAGGCGTTACTGCGATTTGAGGCCGGAAGATCTTGGGAAGTCCTCATTGCATCCACGGCTAAACCTCATGATGACACCCGTTGATCTTGCGTGGTTTGATGCTGAACACGACGATCATCATTTAGTAAGAATCAACGAAATTTTATCCCATCTCTTACCGTAAATTTTAAAAGATATGTACGTTCCAAAGTATGCAGAGAATAAGGATGTTTCCGCTATTATCGATTTCATAAAACACCATGCTTTTGGAATTCTCGTTAGCCAGTCGAAGCAAAAGTTGGTAGCCACTCACATTCCATTAGAATTTTCGTCCGATAACACTAAACTCTTTGGTCATATTTCCAGGGCGAATCGACAATGGAAAAATTTCAATAACACCTCCGAAGTATTGGCGATATTCACTGGACCTCATGCCTATGTATCGCCTTCGTGGTATGATCACGAGAACGTTCCCACATGGAATTACATTGCCGCCCATGTATATGGCAAGATCAGCATCATAGAAGGAGAGGAACTATATCAATCACTAAAACAACTTACGGATAAGTACGAAGCTTCCTCATCTCGCCCTGTTTCTATCGAATCAATGTCTCCGGAATACGTACGAAAATCAATCCAAGGGTTAGTAGGTTTCGAAATTGAAATTACAAACATCGAAGCCACGTATAAGCTATCTCAAAACAGAGATCAAAAAAATCATCAAACGATAATTCGGGAATTGGAAAAACGGCAAGACGAAGGTTCGTTACAGGTTGCTAAAGAGATGAGAAGAACTATAAACGATAAAATATAACAGCATGAATACCCTATTGAGGAAAGATCTCGATACTTTCAATGAAATATTGTCGCATACGGTAGATGTTGCGCAGCAACATTTCAATCGGCAAGAAACCCTTCCACCGGGAAGATTTATTCCTGATATATCCATGGAAGATCTTCCGGAAAAAGGGGTTGGAGCAAAGGCCGTGCTCGATCACTTTGAAGAAAAGTTTGCAACTCAATTAGCCAACAGTACCGGCCCCCGGTATTTTGGATTTGTTACTGGCGGCTCCACTCCTGCTTCTGTAGCAGGTGACTGGCTGGTGAGTGCTTACGATCAGAATGCCTGTGGCAGCAACGATTCGATCGCTCCTCAAATCGAGCGCCAAACAATCCATTTCTTCAAGCAGCTTTTCGGATTGGATGATGAATATTTTGGATCATTTGTAACGGGTGCCACACTGGCAAACTTTACCAGTCTGGCGATGGCCAGACAGTGGGTGGGTGAACAGCAAGGCATTGATTTTAGTGAAAATGGTCTGACCGGTGCTGCGGCGTTTAACGTCATTAGCGGCACCCCGCATTCTAGTATCATAAAATCCCTTTCCATGTTAGGGATTGGACGTAAGGCTGTCATAAAGGTAAATACATTGCCAGATCGCGAAGCGGTAGATATTGATGATCTGGAAAAGCGCATCAAGGAAACCCCGGGACCCCTCATTGTAGTGGCAAATGCCGGTACTGTTAACTCTGTTGATTTTGATGACCTGATGGCTATCGGAAGATTAAAATTAAAATATAACTTTTGGCTACACGTTGATGCAGCTTTCGGCGGGTTTGCGGCATGCTCAGAAAAATATGCTCACTATTTGAAGGGCATCAATCATGCCGATAGCATTACCATTGATGCGCACAAATGGTTGAACGTTCCTTATGATGCAGCAATGCAGTTTACACGTCATAAAAATGTTCAACTACGTGTATTTCAAAACAGCGCAGCATACTTGGGTGATCCTGAAAAAAGCCCTGATTACTTTCACTATACCCCTGAGAATTCAAGAAGGTTCAGAGCCCTTCCCTCCTGGTTCACGTTGATGGCCTATGGGAAGGAGGGTTATCGGGAAATTGTCGAACGCAATTGCGAGGTGGCATTTCATTTTGGCGAGCTTATTAAAGCCTCTGAGGATTTCAAGCTTCTAGCGCCGGTCCGAATGAATATTGTATGTTTCACTTTAGCCCAAGCTGACAGGACAACCGAAACAATTCGTCAGTTTTTAGAAGCCGTTCGGGACGACGGGCGTGTGTTCTTCACCCCAACGGTTTACCAAGGAATTCCAGCAATTCGCGCAGCTATTTCTAACTGGCTTACTCAAAAACAAGACATCGACTTGGCGTACGAGGTTTTACAAAGCGTAAACCAAAAACGAAACGTCGTTCACACCGCTTGATCAACGGGAAATACATTATAGAACCGTTTTCCGAACAAGGCATAATAAATAGCAGAACGGGAAATAAATAATTAAAAGATAATGATGAAATTCGCTCCTTAATAGATACCGATATGACAACCACTACAGGCCCTTCATTCGCCTTTGAGCGAATTGCCAAAACAAGAATTGCGGAAGTTGATTTTGACAACATTGAGTTTGGAAAGCATATTTCCGACCACATGCTCGTGGCAGACTACATTAACGATAAATGGCAAGAACCAAAAATTGTTCCTTTTGGAGATATCCCAATGTCTCCCGCGATGCTATCTATTCACTATGGCCAATCCGTTTTTGAAGGAATGAAAGCGTTTAGAAATAAGAACGGGGATATATGCATTTTCCGCCCCCAGAAACACAGCGAGCGCATAAACAAGTCGTTGGCGCGAATGTGTATGCCGGAAATTCCCGAAGAACTTTTCATTCAGAGCTTACATGCTATTGCCGAAGTAGAACAAGCATGGATCCCTACAGCGGAGGGAGCTTCCTTGTACCTTCGGCCTGTGGTTTTTGCATATGAGCCGCGCCTAGGTGTTAAAATTGCCGATCATTTCAAGTTTTTTATATTGACTAGTCCAGCGGGTGCATATTTTAGCAAGCCTACCCGGTTAAAGGTTGAGAAAACTTTTGTGCGGGCAGCTGAAGGAGGAACTGGCTTTGCGAAATGTGCGGGAAATTACGGGGGAGCATTCTATCCAAATCAACTTGCCCGGCAGCAAGGCTTCGATCAGGTACTATGGACCGATGCCAAAGAACATAAATACATCGACGAGGTAGGTGTAATGAATATCATGTTTATCATCGATGGAAAGTTAATAACTCCCAAACTTACCTCAGCACTATTAGATGGCGTAACACGTGATACCATCCTCAAGCTAGCACCCGGACTTGGGATGACTATAGAAGAACGGCGGGTTAGCGTAGATGAAATTGAAGAAGCTTTTAAAAAAGGAACCATCACAGAAGCTTTCGGAACAGGTACCGCAGCCGTTGTATCCCCGATCGCTACCATCAACATCGAAGGCATCGATTACAATCTTCCGGCGGCAGATGCAACGAGTTTCCAACAACGCGCAAAACAAAAACTGAGCAACATCCGCTTAGGCATTGAAGCAGATGTCCATGGCTGGAACTATGTGATACACGTTTAGTTTCGAGTCGCGAGTTTCAAGTTTCGAGTTGTCGAGACCGAAACCTGTAACCTTCAACATCAAACTTCAAACCATCGCACACCCGAAACTCAAAACTAGAAACTCGAAACTATTTTCATGAGAGCAGTTTTTTTTAAGGGCCATGGACAGCCCCTTGTTATCCAAAAAATCAAAAAATTTAGACCTATCAAAGACCAGGTTCTGATACGCCTTCACAATGCGGCGCTGAATCATCGGGATATCTGGACTTGGAGAGAATTAAATCTACCCGCTCCATCGGATGGAATCATTCTTGGATCGGATGGATGTGGCGTAATTGAAGATGTTGGTGAAGATGCCGATAGTTTAATGATCGGCATGGAGGTAATTATAAATCCAAGTTTGGATTGGGGAAATAACCCGGTTGTTCAAGGGAATTCCTTTCGGATTTTAGGATTTCCAGACCATGGTACCTTTAGTGATTACGTTGTTATCTCTAAAAAGTATGTTTTCGAAAAACCCGAACATTTGAATTTTGCTGAGTCATCTGCGGTCCCGCTTTCAGGACTCACCGCTTACCGCGCACTTTTTTCGAAGGCCCGGTTGCGTGCCAAAGAAAAAGTTTTGATCACTGGAATTGGTGGAGGAGCGGCATTGTGGGTGTTACAATTTGCAGTAGCTTATCAGGCCCGCGTTTATGTCACCTCAGGTTCCGACGAAAAAATAAATAAAGCGAAAGCCTTAGGAGCCTTGGAAGGTTTTAACTACAAAGATCCGGAGTGGCAACAAAAAGCTGTCAAGGAAAGTGGAGGTGGATTTGATATTATTATCGACAGTGCAGGAGGAGATCAATTCTCCAAGCTGATAGAACTTGCGCTCCCCGGCGGACGTATTGTGAATTTTGGAAGGACAGCTGGAAATATTACCGATATCTCTACCCGTTTACTATACTGGAAGCAACTTTCTATTCATGGCACAACAATGGGCACCCGCGATGAGTTCTTATCCATGCTCGACTTTGTAGAAAGCAGAAGCCTGAAACCTGTTGTTGACAAGATATTTCAATTGGAAGAAATCGATGGGGCCATGAGGCGCATGGAGGAGGGCAATCAATTCGGAAAAATCATCTTACAGATTTCATAAACTTTCAAGCATGACTCGGGTGCAATACTTCAAGGATAAAAACATATCTGTTGATCAATTTATAGACGTGTTGACACGATCGACGCTATCAGAACGGAGGCCCGTTCATGACAGGCAAAGAATTGAATTAATGCTAAAGCATGCTAACATTCTAATTACCGCATGGTCCGATGATCTGTTGGTAGGGGTTTCGCGGGCGTGGAGTGACTTTTCCTTCGTTTGTTACCTTTCCGATCTTGCCGTTGACGTTGCTCATCAAAAAAAAGGTATTGGCAAAGAACTTATCAACCAAACACATGCAGTTTCCGGAAGGGAGACTACTTTAATTTTGCTTGCTGCTCCGGCGGCTATTGAATATTATCCCAAGATCGGCATGGAACAATATGTTCACTGTTTTAAGATAGACCGGACGTAATAATGGAAGTGTGCCTTTGATTGTGAAAATGCTTGCCCTGGATGTTAAATTAATTTACCAGTTTTAAAGTAATGTAGCCGAATTGCTGGCTGCAGTCCATACGTTGTATCCTATATTCATTGCGCGAAATTGAAATTAGAATTTGAAGAAGTGCATTTAATTCTTTCACTTTGAAAGAATTAATGATGACCATCTATTAGACATTATTTGATGTCATTTGGTCAATCGACAAGCAAATACCTATGACCTACATTAACCTTATTTCAAGCCCACGCAACATCTCAACGGCCCTTATGTATTCATTCGCGCAACGAAATGACACAAGGGTGTTGGATGAACCCTTCTATGCTTTCTATCTTTTAACCAGCGGAGCTAACCATCCCGGCAGGGACGAAGTCATACAAAGCCAACCGAATCGTGAAGCAGATGTAAAAGAGAAAATTTTTGAGATCCGGGATCGGCCCGTTGTTTTTATCAAGAACATGGCTCATCACCTGGAAGTGATGGACGCCTCCTTCTTAGAAGAAGTTGTAAATGTTTTCTTAATCCGGAATCCGCAGCAAATCCTGACAAGCTATGCGCAAGTAATTGAAAAACCAGTGATGCGCGATATTGGGATTGAATACCAGTTTAATTTGTGGAAACGCTTACGCGAAAGAAAGCAACATCCTATTGTTGTTGACTCGGGATACTTACTGAAGAACCCAGAGTCAATACTCCAACAGCTTTGTGAGCGTATAGGCATATCGTTTAATCAGTCTATGTTGACCTGGCCCGTTGGCCCGAAAACATACGATGGTGTCTGGGCACCGTATTGGTATGCTAACGTTCATCGTTCAGCGGGGTTTGAACAGCAGCTTACCAGCAATCGCCCTTTGCCCGAACATTTGAAGGAGTTATACCAACAAGCTTCCCTTTTTTACGAAAAGCTATTGCCTTTTTCGCTAAAGTCTTGACCTAACCTGAAATTGTCTCTAATTTCACCCGGCTCATTCGCCTGCTAAGTAAATTATTGTCATTTTAACTCGGTTGCTACGATCACTCCTGTCATTCCAGTATGCTACAAAAATTCAATCCTAAAAACGACACAATCAAAATATACGTCGGCGGCGCATTGCTGTCGCGTAAGGAAGCAAAGGTATCGGTCTTCGATAGTTCTGTACAGGGTGGAGACGCCGTGTGGGAAGGACTTCGTGTTTATAACGGCGCCATTTTTTGCTTAGACCGCCACCTGGACCGTTTGGAAGCTTCGGCTCACGCTCTTGCTTTTTCACATATCCCAACTAAAGAGAGTATCAAGTCAGCCATTTTTGAAACCTTGAAAGCCAATGGCATGAAGGATGAAACTCATATACGGTTAACCCTTACACGTGGTGAGAAGATAACATCGGGGATGGACCCGAGGCTGAATACTAAAGGTTCCTGTCTCATTGTATTGGCCGAATGGAAACCGTTGGTGTATGATAATACCGCGGGTATCCGGGTGATTACATCGGCCCAACGTAGAAACAGTCCGCAATTTCTTGACTCAAAGATCCACCACAATAATCTTTTAAATAACATCATTGCCAAAATACAAGCTAACATCGCCGGTGTAGATGCAGCTGTTATGCTTGATCATCAGGGCTTCGTCGCTGAACTTAATGATACCAACCTTTTTATGGTTAAAAATGGCAAGGTCTTTACTCCATTTGCCGATGCCTGTCTTCATGGAATTACACGAGGCTTGGTGATTGAAATCTGCTCGGCACGCTCCATCCCCATGGAAGAGCGAAATCTGTCCCTGACAGAATTTTATAACGCAGATGAAGTTTTTGCTTGTGGTACGATGGGGGAATTAACCCCGGTTACAGAAATAGACGGAAGGGCAATTCTAAACCGGTCAGGAAAAAAAATAACGGAAGTCATCCATCAGCATTTTCAGTTACTTATTCCTGGGTATTCAGAAAAGATCCCGTTATAACTGTATGGTCCTATGGCTCAGTATACACTTTCTGTTGGTTATTCCAGCGGCGATAGAATATTATCCAAGATAGGATGGAAAAATACGTCCTTTGTTTTAAGATCGATCGAATTTTATCCTAATCCCATGACATATTCAGTATTACAACATCTGGTTTATAATGAGTGGGCAAATTCGAAGTTTACCGATTTACTTCTTACCGTTGACGATATCGTGTATTTTCAATCCATTAAAAGTAGTTTCCCCTCCATTGCTAAAACGGTCCTTCATATAAGTGATTCGCAGCAAATCTGGTTAAAGAGGATGCAAGGCGTTAGCGTTACGTCATGGCCCTCTTCTACTTTTGATGGCACCAAGAAAGACGCGCTATCCGGCCTCGTTCAATCATCTAAAAACTTAGTTGAATTCATTAAGTCAAAAGACGAATCATTTCTTACGTCATCCTATTCGTATCGGAGTTTAAAGGGAGACTCTTTTACCGACCCTGTAGAGCATACATTATTTCACATTGTAAATCATGGTACGTATCACCGTGGTCAAATTATCACGATGCTTCGTGAATCTGGTATTACTCAGTTAGTCAGTACTGATCTTATACATTATCTCCGATCAATTAAATGAAAATTGAACACATTGCAATTTGGGCAAAGGACATAGAGAAACTCAAAAATTTCTACGCGAATTACTTTCAAGCAAACGTTGGTCTTAAATATTTTAATGCGAAGAAAAATTTCGAATCATACTTTTTAAATTTCGATGGTGGGTGTCGATTGGAGATCATGCAGATGCCGGACATTCCTGAATCCAAGAATGATGCACTTAAACAATTCACAGGAATTATTCACTTTGCAATTTCAGTAGAGTCGAAGGAAATTGTCGATACGCTTACAGAGCGACTGCGTAACGATGGCTATGAGATTGTAGGTCAGCCCAGAACGACAGGAGACGGATACTATGAAAGTGTCGTCCTCGACCCGGAAGGAAATAGAATCGAAATTACGGTTTAAGCTCACCTGATTTTTTAATTACCAGGAATTGTAAAAAAAACTGATTTATTGCATTCAACTAAAATCACTAACTTTTCGGTTGAATTAACTACAATGGAAAAACAAACTCGCAGAACATTTGTAGCCAGCGCTGTTGCTTTGGGAACTAGTGCTGTCGCTACCGCTATGCCGACTATGGAAACAAAAGATAAAAAACAACTGACCCATCACGTATTTTTCTGGTTGAAGAATCGTGAATCAAAGGAGGATCTTGCAAAGTTATTAGCAGGATTGCGGACTCTGGAAAAAATCGAAACGATTCGCAAACTTCATATCGGCGTTCCGGCCAGCACAGAGATAAGAGATGTAGTTGATTCAAGCTACAGCGCGTCGGAGCTTATGTTTTTTGATGATACCGCCGGACAAAAGGTTTATCAAGATCACCCTATTCATCAAAAGTTTATTGAGAATTGCGCGCACCTTTGGGAGAAAGTTATTGTTTATGATTCCATAGATGTATAGTTCACGATTTTAGATTACGTTTCCACTACCAATCACTTGTTAGTTCGAATAAAAAAATATTAACAATTTATTGATGTAGCACATAACTTTTTCCATCTTCGTGCATCACCAATTTTGAACGGAAAATTTAAAGATAATTTAGTTTGCTTCAGGTGAAGCAAGTAAAAAACAAAGTTTGACCGCCCCGTCCCGATATTTCGAGGCGGGGCGGTTTCATTTTGATCGACACAGAGCAAACTAACACTTGTACAGATACTTAGGAAGTAAAAAATGAGTAGACAAGGAAAAACACTTTTTGATAAAATCTGGGACTCACACATTGTTAAAAGCAGTGAGGGACACCCGGATGCATTGTATATCGACCGTCATTTTATTCATGAAGTGACCAGCCCGCAGGCATTTGACGGTCTGCGCAAACGCAACGTTAAAGTTTTTAATCCGGCGCGCACCACAGCAACGGCAGATCACAACGTACCCACTATTGACCAACACCTTCCCATCAAAGAAGCCTTATCCCGGCATCAGGTTGAAACCCTGCGGAAAAATTGCCCTGAGTTTGGTATTGAACTTTATGATCTAGGCCATCCCTACCAGGGGATCGTTCATATCATAGGACCGGAATTAGGGTTGACATTGCCGGGAATGACCATTGTTTGTGGAGATAGTCATACTTCAACACACGGAGCATTTGGGAATATTGCTTTTGGTATTGGTACCAGCGAAGTAGAACAAGTATTGGCAACCCAATGTGTTCTTCAATACAGACCCAAGACGATGAGAATTGAAATCGACGGCACGTTGAGCAAAGGGGTCGTCGCCAAGGATATTATCTTATATATCATTTCGAAACTCTCCGCGAGTGGTGCCACTGGGTATTTTGTAGAATATGCGGGGGACGCCATCAGCAGCTTGTCGATGGAAGCTAGAATGACCATCTGCAACATGAGCATTGAAATGGGTGCTCGCGGCGGACTTATTGCTCCTGATGAAATAACATTCAGCTACATCAAAGGTAGAAGGTTTGCCCCGCAAGGAGAACACTTCGATCGTATGGTCGAACAATGGCGTCAGTTAAAAACTGATCCCGGAGCACAATACGACCAACTCATAAAATTCGATGCGGCTGATATCGCACCAATGATCACCTACGGTACGAATCCAGGAATGGGCATCAAAGTAACAGATCGCATTCCAACCGTTAATGAATTAAAAGACATTAGCGAACAGCCCTCGTTTTCCAAATCTCTTGAGTACATGGGACTTCAACCTGGGTCAGCTATCCTGGGACAAGCCATTGACTATGTCTTTATAGGAAGCTGTACCAACGCGCGTATTGAAGATTTGCGTTTAGTCGCGTCCCTTGTGAAAGGAAAGCAGAAAGCATCCAACGTGGAAGTCTGGGTAGTTCCTGGTTCAAAGCAGGTAGAAAACCAGGCACGGCAAGAAGGACTCGATAAGATCTTTGAAGCGGCCGGATTTCAATTGCGTCAACCCGGATGTTCTGCTTGTCTGGGAATGAATGAAGATAAAATCCCAGCTGGAAAATATTGTATCAGTACCTCTAACCGGAACTTCGAAGGACGGCAAGGTCCTAAATCAAGAACATTTTTAGCCAGCCCGCTTAGCGCAGCTGCTGCTGCGATTACAGGGAAGGTTACAGACGTAAGAGAGTTGGTATAACACCCAAGAGGAATGAAGCATTCCCTTACTATTAACAGATAACGGATAACGAATACAATGGGTAAAGAAAAATTCATCACATTAAAAAGCACGGCAGTACCGCTGCCGAATGATAATATCGACACCGATCAGATCATTCCTGCGCGCTTTTTAAAAGCCACCACCCGCGAAGGTTTTGGAGAAAATTTGTTTCGCGATTGGCGCTATAATACTGACCAATCTCCCAAGGCAGATTTTGTTTTGAACAATCCAACCTATTCGGGGAAAATTCTGGTAGCAGGAAAAAACTTTGGCTGTGGAAGCAGTCGCGAACATGCGGCATGGTCTATTTATGATTATGGATTCCGAGTTGTTATCTCGAGTTTCTTCGCCGACATCTTTAAGAATAATGCACTGAACAATGCGTTGCTTCCCGTGCAGGTTTCAGATTCATTTCTGAAAAAAATTTTTACTGCCATTGAAAAAGATCATACAACTCCCATCACCGTAGACCTTTCGAAGCAAACAGTTATTCTGGAAGATGGATCCTCTGAATCCTTCGACATTAACCCTTATAAGAAAACTTGCCTGATGAATGGTTACGATGATATTGATTACCTTTTAAGTTTACGGGACGAGATTAAACATTTTGAATTAGCACGCTAAAACACATGAAGAAAAAAATTACCATTCTTCCCGGAGACGGCATTGGAAAGGAAGTAACGGCCAGTGGAAAAAAAGTATTGGAGCAAATTGCAGAATGCTTCGGGCATGAATTTATTTTCGATTATGCATTGATCGGGCATGAAGCCATTGAGGCAACAGGTAATCCCTTGCCGGATGAGACGTTAAAAAAACTTAAGAATTGTGATGCCATTCTCTTTGGAGCTGTGGGTCACCCAAAATACGATAACGATCCTTCCGCTAAAGTCCGTCCCGAGCAAGGGCTGCTAAAAATGCGCAAAGAGCTAGGCTTGTATGCTAACCTGCGGCCGATAAAACTTTTCGACGAATTGCTCGCCGCTTCCAGCATCAAACCTGAAATCTTAAAAGGTGCTGATATCCTTTTCTTTCGCGAGTTAACAGGCGATGTCTATTTTGGGGAACGGGGAAGAAGCGATAACAACAATACTGCATACGACACGATGATCTATTCGCGTTATGAAGTGGAACGTATCGCTCACAAGGCTTTTAAAGCAGCACAGAGTAGAAATAAAAAAGTTACTTCCGTTGATAAAGCGAACGTGCTGGAAAGTTCAAGACTTTGGCGCGAAGTTGTACAGGAAGTATCAAAGCAATATACGGATGTAACGGTGGAGCACATGTTTGTAGACACTGCTGCTATGAAATTGATTCAAA
>CAZAHL010000149.1:0-17100 GCA_964484845.1 uncultured Chryseolinea sp.
CGACCATCAAAAACGAAAATGAAAGCGCATACGTGTAGAGAACTGAATTTTGGATTGAAAATCCGAAAAATGAAACTTGATCGCCGCCGTTGATGGTTGTTGTAATTGCTTTATAATAAATGGGGAAAATGGCAGAAGTAATAACCAACGAGTACACAGAGTTTGCCCAGTCGTACATATACCACGCACGAATAGTCTTAGGGTTATTTAGGACCGCTACGATCTCTTTACTCATAAAAAAAGCCCTGACTGGAAAACCTGTCAGGGCAATTTATTAAAATCTTAAACTTGAAAAACCTATTTCTCAATTTTTTGATTAGCTGAATAAAGTAGCTTTCTGGCGTTTGCCCTTCGTAGTTCAGTTTCCACATCTGCGATCAAGCCTCTTTTAGATTCTGTATCTACTTTTAAAGAAATAGTAATCGCATCCCGGTCAACTTCATCCAATTTTGCCTTCTCCGAATTGACCCACTGAATTACTCCTTTAGTCTCAATAAAAACATCATTGGCTTGAATTTTAGGTTCTTTACCGAACTGATCGATTTTTTTTGGAGCGCCAATATACAAGTAAGAGATCAGTGACTTTTTCGCTAACGTTCTAAGCTGCGTCGCTTGAGGCATATGTTGTTCTACAATGATATTAGTCTCACGCATTTTTGTTGTAACCATGAAGAAAAACAGGAGCATAAACACCACATCTGGCATAGAGGCTGTTGGAATTTCCTGCTTGGCTTGAACCTTTTTCTTAAACTTAGACATATTTTTTCTTTTATTTAACCGCCAATTTTTGTGGGTTCCGCAATAGACAATGCCATAGGAATTTCGACCTCACCGTTTGGAAGAGTTCCCCGGCCTTTTTCATACAACTGCTTGCTCAATGCATCTACGTTAGGGTCAGATGAAATTTCTCTCCACCGTTTCGGAGTGACACCTGCACGCTCCGAATATATTTCGTGATACGCAGCCTGAGCAGCATCCAAGATGTCAATAAATGCCTGATGCGAGGTTCCTCTATCCGTTTTCAACGATACGATCGCTTTTTGCGGATTGTCAGAAGAGGTTTTGTCTTGACCATTGTTCAAAATGAATGCCTTAATCTTATCTGTCAATTCACGATTGGTGGAGGTCCAGGGTTCTCCTTCTACTAAAAGCTTATCGAAAGAATTAACCTGTATCTTAAATAAATTTCGTTCCGGTATTTCAACGTTTTTTTGATCAGGAGGAAGAATGGGAGGCAATGGAATCATCAATCCCTTATCACTGGCAACTGTCGTTGTCATTAAAAAGAATGTTAATAGAAGGAATGCAATATCCGCCATTGAAGCATTTGGGATTTCTGGGGTTGATCTTGCCATAATTATTTTAAGGCTTTACTGATTTCGGAATAAATAAGAGCCAATATAGATAATACCAAAGTTATGTAGAACATGATCAACCCCGCTCCAATGAGTTTGGAAATCGACCCGCTAATTCCCACTGCCGCAGCCTTTAGATTCACTTCAGAACCTGACAGGGCAAAAGAAAGACCAAATAAAACAATCAACAGACCAATACCAAGGGCCGACTTGCCCAGACTTCCTGGTTCTTTAATTGCATTGATGACCGGAAAAATTATGGCCGCCAATATTGCAATAAAAAGGAGTACATAGAATATATAAAATCCAAGATCTAGCATAGAATTTCTATTTAACAAGCTTGTGCTTAACTAAAATATCAACTAAAGAAATGGAAGCATCTTCCATGCTGTTAACCAATCCGTCAATTTTTGCAACCAAATAGTTATACAACACTTGAAGCACCATACCCACAATAAGACCTCCTACTGTTGTGATCAAAGCCACCTTCATACCGGACGCAACAATTGATGGAGATATATCTCCGGCTTTTTCAATTGTTTCAAAAGCTAAAACCATCCCAACAACAGTTCCGAAGAATCCAAGCATGGGGCCTAGTGAAATCATCAATGAAATCCAGATAAGGCCTCTTTCGAGTCTACCCATTTCAACACCACCGTAGGAGACGATCGATTTTTCTACCATATCAATACCTTCATGATATCGCATTAATCCTTGCGTAAATATAGAGGCAACCGGTCCGCGTGTGTTACGGGTTACGTCTAAGGCAGCATTTACACCACCTTTAGAAAGAGCCTCTTCGATTTGAGCCAAAAGCTTTTTGGTATTTGTAGTAGCTAAGTTAAGTGTGATGATTCTTTCAATAGATATTGCCAGTCCAACAATCATACAAATCAAAATGGGAGTCATATACTCAGGACCACCCGCAATAAACTGTTCTTTTAGTACTTCATGGAAAGACTGATTCTCATCTTCCACTGGAGTTGAAGGGTCAGCAGTGGCAGTTTCAGCTGGCTCCTCTATTGCTGCCGGTTCTGAAGTTGAAGGTGAATCTGTGGCAGCTGGTTCCTGAGCATAGAGTGAAGAGGACGCCAGTACCCCTACAAGAGCGAGAATCGCAAATAATTTTTTCATAGTTTAAGGTTTAGTAGCATTGAAAGCGCCAAAATTAAACGTTTTGTCGATTTCTAAATACTTTTTATAAAATTTTTCTACTGACGGCTTCCACTTTTTTTTATTTATAATTTATCAAGCAGAATAAAGTCACTTATTGTTAACAAAAAAGTTACTCTGTTAACAACTTCTTTGTAAAATAGTCAAGTTAACCTAATATGCAAAAAAGCGTTTCGAAATAACTTTTTGCGGAGAGGGCGGGATTCGAACCCGCGATACCGTTTCCAGTATACACACTTTCCAGGCGTGCTCCTTCAACCACTCGGACACCTCTCCTTTTCATTGTTCATCCCCTCACCATTTTCATTAACAACACTATAATTGAGTTAATATTTGAAAAGGGGGCTCAAAGGAATTAATAATTTAGGCCGTTTGCAAGCTTGTCATGTAAGTTCACCTGCAATTGATTGTGAAATCATTCCTTTCGCATTAGCCGGTCCATACTCACCAATGAGAAGCATGAGTTTTGTCGCTGCAGCTTCTGTCGTCATATCAGCGCCGCTAATAACTCCGATCTGTTGCAGCTTCTTGCTGGTCTCATATCGACCTTGCACTACTCTCCCGCCGGGACATTGTGATATGTTAACAATGATTACACCGAGATCGATAGCTTTCTTTAAGTCTTCTATTAGCCAGGATAATGTCGGAGCATTACCAGATCCATACGTTTCTAATATAACAGCTTTTAAACCATTTATGCTGAGCACCGTACTCACTACATTCCTGTTAATCCCAGGGAACAATTTGATTATTGCAATGTTCGTTTCAAAGGTAGCCCGGAGACTAAGCGGAGTTGATTCCGATGGTGTGCGTATCACTGCAAAATTGTAATCGATTTTTACGCCGGCTTTCGCCAAGGGCGGATAATTTCCGGAATCAAATGCATCAAACTGCATACTTTCTACTTTCTTCGAACGATTACCTCGCAAAAGTTCATAGTCAAAATAGATACATACTTCCGGCACCAATGGTACGTCATACTTTCGAGCAGATGCAATATCCAGCGCTGTGATTAGATTTTCACGTCCATCAGAACGCGGTTCGCTGATAGGCAATTGAGCACCTGTTAAAATAACAGGTTTATTTAATCCCTCTAACATAAAACTTAACGCTGAAGCTGTATACGCCATGGTATCGGTTCCATGCAAAATAACAAAACCATCGTGTTCATTATATTGGTCATAAATAATGCTGCTGATCAATTGCCAATGTTCTGGATTTATATTGGATGAATCTATGGGCGTCTCAAAGGAAACTGCCGTTATTGCCAGCGCTAAATTTTTTAGTGCTGGCAACTGATCGACAATGTAATCGAAATCAAAAGGGATCAGCACACCTTCTTTATCGTAGCTCATTCCAAATGTGCCACCAGTATAAATAATCAGGATGCGGGCCCGCGGTGTTCCAGGCAAGGCTGTGTTAATGCTAACTTTTTTGAGAATCATACAATATGCTTGAAAAGGTTCATCGCATTTTGAGAGGTAATTGTTCGAACTTCTTCAACAGATATTTTTAAAAGCTGAGCAATTTTAATGGAAATTAATGGAATATAAGGCGGCTCATTGCGCTTGCCCCGATGAGGGACCGGCGCAAGATAAGGACTGTCCGTTTCCAGCACGGCATTTTTAAGGCCGATGTCGGGCAAAACTTTATCGAGACCACCATTCTTAAAAGTTATCACTCCCCCTATCCCTATGTAAAATCCAAGTTTAGCAATTTTATCCGCCTGTTGGACCGACCCAGTGAAGCAATGAAAAATTCCTCGAAGGTTCCCATCCTGAAATCGCTCGATCATTTCAATCGTTTGATCCAAGCTTTCGCGGCAATGGATTACTATGGGCAATTGATACTTCCGGGACCAGTTGACCTGAATAGCAAAGGCCTCTTGCTGCTGATCCCAAAATGTTTTATCCCAGTAAAGATCGGTACCGATCTCCCCTACCGCTGAAAATTTTCGTTTTGAAAGCCACTCCTCGACAATATAAAGCTCACGCTCAAAATCTTTTTTTACAGAGCATGGATGAAGCCCCATCATAGCATACGCTCTACTTGGCCAACGGCTTTCAAGCTCCAACATTTTATCTATTGAAGTATGATCAATGTTTGGCATAAAAACCTTATCAATTCGCTGCTGTTCACAACGGTGCCACAGATCAACTCGATCTACATCAAAGTCATCATGATAAATATGGGCGTGTGTGTCAATGTAAAAATCCATTTTTGTTTCCTCCAACGTCTAGCTAAAAGTCCAATTCAAAACGTGTGAAAATTAATCAAAAGGCAACCGGCGCAAAAGAAACTTAAGAGGTTAACAAATAACCTGGCGGTGCTTAGCTCCCAAATCATAACCAAGAATCAATTTAAGACGTGAACTCTATACGCAACGCACAATTACATGAGATATTTTCTAAATACTATTATTCCAACGATCAACGATATACCCGAGGCGACCAAGACCGCTCCTGCGGCAATATCCTTTATTTTTCCTGCGAGCGGATTGCGCTCTAACGTGACCAGATCAACTAGATTTTCCACGGCCGTATTGACCAGCTCCAGACTAATAACCAGCATAATACAAATTAAAATGATACACCAATCTATTGGTTGAATGGATAAATAAAAACCAGCTCCTACAACTACAATGGCCACCGCGAGTTGAAACTTTAAATTTCGTTGATCGGCTATTGCAGACCAAATTCCGTGAATGGCATAGATAAAACTTTTCAGAAACGCTCCCATGTGTCGGTTATATTAGTCGTGGTGTAGTAATTGATTCAATGCATGGCTCAGTAATTCATCAGTATAATTAAAATCACCGTTAAATCCTGAATAAGCTTTCGATTCGCCCAAAGCTACCTTCAGATTAAAAGAATCTTGGGGCATACTATATGCAATACCTTTCTCTTTACACCTCCTAGCCAGATATTCTTGCTCGGTTTGGTCAGGTGTGGGGACGAAAATTGCCTTTTTTCCCAGCACATACAAATCCATGATGGTACTATAACCGCTTCGCGCAATAATAACCGATGATTGCTGTATAACGGTTTGTAATTCTGCACTGTTTAAAAAGTCCGGCTCATTTTTTTGAGTGGCACCGGAAACAGTTGGAACTCCTCGTACAAGAAAGTAAGCTAACCCAGAATCTCTGAGTTGTTCTTTCAAAATATTTTCAAATATACTCCGCTGTGGTTCCGGACCAGAAAGGATACAGAGAAGATCGTACTTTTGTTCAAGGCCTGAAACCTTTGAAAATCTTGACAATGCGCCGATGTATGTTACCTGCTTCAATGAATTGAAATTGTAATTTGCCAAGGTGCCGGCCAAGCTTCCTCCTTCAGAAAAGTCTGGTATCCAGCAGTATGAAAATTTTTTAAGAAGGCCCAGGTTTATAGTCCGTACCCATCTGGCCAGCCAGGTAAACTTTTTGGGCATCAGGATATTCAACTGATGTGTCATGATTACTGCCGGAATTTTTGATGACCAACATCCGTAACGATTATCCGAAATAACGAGATCGATGTTGAACTCGTCTATCAGGGCCTCTACAAGTTTATGTTCTTTTTTTATGACCTTAATGAACTTTGGCAATTGCAAGGCCATCGTTAAAACCATGTTTCCAGAAGATGCGTAACGCGGATTATAACCTGGAAGTAAAAAAAATGTAAGGGACGGAAATTCATTTTTTAGGAGTATCAATGAATCCCCGCTGGCTGCGACATATACGATGCAAGATCGATTCAACAATTCCCGGATAATTGGAATACAACGGGTGGCATGGCCCAAGCCCCAGTCTAACGGAGTTATCAGGACACGTTTCATTTAAACAATCGCTTTAAATGTAAAGCCCTGAGAAACGAAATGTTCTATTAACCGTGGTAAGACGAACGTTAAATTTTTCTCCGCTTTAAAACTATCGTGGAACACGATGATTGATCCATTGCGTATAGCCGCTACCGTATTTTTCAAACATTTTTCAGGTAGTAGATGCCTATTGTAATCAACAGAAAGAACATCCCACATGATGATTTTAAATCCGGATAACATTTCGATTTGCCTACGTCCGATTCTTCCATAGGGAGGGCGAAAAATTTCCGGTAAACTTTCAGCTCCATTTAACTGTGTTTTTATTTCATGCTGGCAAAGCAAAACATTGCTTTTATAATCCGTTGCATCGGTTTTCCAACCACTCAGATGATTATAAGTATGATTTCCTACGGCGTGTCCGTGATACACAATTCTCTGAAATACTTCAGGATATTTTCGGATATTCTCGCCAATACAAAAGAAGGTTGCTTTAACATTGAATGCCTGCAACGTACTTAAAACAAATTCCGTGGGTCCTGCAACAGGACCATCATCAAAGGTAAGGTATAGTTCCTTTTCGCCAGCGGGCATCCTCCAAATCAGCGAAGGATATAGCCATGGCAGAAAAAAAGGTGTACGATGGATCATTTGCTAAACCTATAACTTTCCCGTCAAATCACAGATTTATGCGTAAGAATATATCCATGTAGCTAACCGCCGTCCGGAATATGGGACGCTAACTATGATTCTTCTAGTGTCTTGTTAAGCGAATTCTGGCGTGCTATAAGCTTTGAGTTTCGAGCCATGAGCTTTGAGACAATCGCTCGAAACTCAAGGCTCACGGCTCGTAACTGTTCTTATCCCACACGACAAGATAGAATGGTAATATCATCATGGTATCCATTTCGACCTTTAAAGGTATCCAGTGCGACGATAATATCCTGGTGAATGGTTTTTAGGTCTTTGGAATAGGTGGTCTTATCACCGAAATACTCTAGTAGTCTATCAAAACCAAACTCATTTTCAGATTCGCTCATTGTTTCCGTAAGCCCATCGGTATAGCAAAAAAGCAAAAAATCCTCTAGACCTGTTATGAATCCTTCATTCAAAAAAGGCAGGGGATGCATGGCCCCTAACACCGTAGAACCATCCTCTAACAACCGAATTCCATTTTTCTTATCCAAAAGCAAAGGTGGATTGTGTCCCGCATTTACATAGACCATAGTTTTAAGTCGGATGTCGTAAATCGCCGCGAAAAAAGTTATAAACTTTTCACCTTTTGTGTTTTCAAGTACTTGAAAATTCAGGGCTTCTATAATATCCGTTAAATTCGGTGTCTGACGCAAAAGTGTTCTCAGAGAAGCTTGAAAGTTTGACATCATCAACGCAGCGGAAATTCCCTTGCCACTTACATCAGCAACACAAATCAAAAATTGATTTTTATTAATGGGTATATAATCATAATAATCGCCTCCCACGATATCGTGAGGTAGATAACTGGCTTCTATCTTCAGTCTATCCGTATTTGGAAGTTTACTCGGGAAAAGAAATTGCTGCACATCGCTGGCGATCTCAAGCTCTTTTCTAAACGATTCTTGCTGGAGTTGTTTCCTGACAAGCTTTTTATTTTCAATAGCAACGATAATAATATTGCTTAACGCTTGAATAAACTTAATTCCATCTTCATCATGGTATGCAGGGTCATTTGTTTCCAATCCACCTACAAATACCAACGCAAGTGTATTGCCTTTGTGTGCTACCGGAATGATAATATCAAAAACACTAAAATCACAATCTTCAAATTCTCTTAAATGCGTGATGTCCTGGATCGTTTTAAAAGCGGGAAGGAGATGTGATTTGCTGAAATGTTTTTTAGTACCAAAACTCACTTTACAGTTCCACTCGTCATCCAACACAAAAAGGGCAAGCTTTTGGATATTAAGATTTGAACGGAGCGTAAAATTATATATTTTATATAACGATTCTTCAGATAAGTTGCTGTTAATAGCCTGCGTAATCTCAAGTAATGCATTTAGCTCGAGCTCTTTTATTTCAAATTTAGCTTTAAGGGTCTGTTCGGTCATCATTTGATGGTAAAGTTAATCCGAAAAGCGAAATTGTTTTATCCTTCTTTCAATGATAAAATTTATTTTTTGATCAAGCTCACCGTTAGGGAATTAAGTTTTCTTCCTTTCCATTCAAAGGACCAAAAGTTTGCAGCCAATCCGATGAACACGACGTACATTGGATAAACAACCTGAACTAAGGCAAAAGCGGTCCAGTTCCAGGGCACTTGTAATAAAGTTGAAACCTTTTTTAAGAAGATTAACTCTGCGAAAATTTTTGCTACAATCAGTAAGATACCCAGTTCAAGGTCAATCCATCCCACCATCATCCCTATAGGGAGCAAAATAACCACAGCCTGAAAACAAAAAATAAAAATTGCCAGTACTGAATTTAATACTGACATATTGTGCTTCCATTTTCCCGCCCATCGAATACGTTGGTGTATAAACTGGTTCATGCTGACCGCACCGGAAGTCGCGACAACGGCATCTGCTACATTTGCAAACACCACTCCCTGCGAGTAACGATGGAAAATTTTCCGCATCAGGAATTCGTCATCGCCGGATGGAATATGAAAATTGCCTTCGTATCCTCCGACTTCCATAAAAGCGGATTTCCTGAACGCAAGGTTTGCGCCGTTGCACATCGTTGGAAAACCGAGCGACCAGGTAGCCGCAGCGGATCCAATCAGACTCAAAAATTCGTGTGCCTGTATTTTTGAAAAAAAAGTATGCCCCTCGATTTTTACACCTCCAAAAACCATTTTAATTTTTCCGGCCTGAAAGAACTGCGACAAAGAAGCAAGCCAACCTTCGTTAACACGACAATCTCCATCAGTGGTTATGATGATTTCTCCTCTGCTTGCGTAGATCCCCAGCGTAAGAGCCGCTTTTTTTCCTTCTCCAACGCTATTCAATAGCTTAAATCGATCATCTTGCAATGTAAAAGGCACAACAACGTCAACGGTATTATCTTTTGAATGATCATTGACAAGAATGACTTCAAAATTTTGGTGTGATTGCTTGCGTATATCCTTTAATAACCCAACGATTCCCTTACCTTCATTTCGGATAGGAATGACAATAGATAAAAAAGGTTCCTGCAAGACAACAGAAAATGTCTTCTTTTTTAATGCGTTATTCCAACCTACAAGTAAAGCAGTTACGAGTAACAGGTAAATAAAAAAAAGTAAGCCCAATACCATTGACATGGATGCAATTTCAATAATTTATAAACGCTACCTATCTTCAGCCCATGGGAAAAATTGTAAAGGAGAAAATTATTCTTGGACTTGATCCCGGCACCAATGTAATGGGTTATGGTGTTATTCTCGTGGGAAAGCCGAAGATTGATCTTTTGCAATTTGGCGTTATCCATTTAAATAAATATGAAAGTCATGAACTGCGATTAAAAAAAATATTCGAACGCGTGATAACTTTAATCGATGACTTTCATCCAGACGAAGTAGCCCTGGAAGCGCCTTTCTTTGGTAAGAACGTTCAATCCATGCTCAAGCTAGGACGAGCTCAAGGGGTAGCGATGGCAGCGGCTCTTTCGCGCGAAATACCCATCGTGGAGTATGCACCTAAAAAAGTAAAACAGTCTGTTACAGGAAATGGTAATGCCTCCAAAGAACAAGTTGCTAAGATGCTGATGACCCTATTTGCGATCAAGGAACTTCCTAAACTATTGGATGCCACAGATGCCCTTGCCGTCGCTATTTGCCATCATTTTCAAAAGGGTGAAGCGAAAAACAAGACGAAATCATGGGCAGCGTTCGTGAAGGATAACCCTTCACGATTAAAAGTTAACGAGAAATAGTGATAGTTCCCTTTTTCTCGCCAAGACATTCTCCATTCAATTGATAATAATAAATCCCCGTTGAAAGTCCGGAACCATCCCAATCATTTTTATAGTCTGAGCTGGCGAATACTTTTTCTCCCCATCGGTTATATACTAAAAACTTATGGGTACCGGTAATTTCTTGGTTCAAAACAAAATATTGATTTAACGGATCACCATTCGGAGTTATTATATTAGGCAAATCGATTAAGGCAATGTTTAGTTTGGTAATTTTCAAAGTATCTGTTTCAACTCCGCAAAAGTTTTTTACAGTAACCCAATACATTCCAAAATCTTGAACTTTAAAAGTATCCGCTTTGGATCCATCCTGCCATTCAAACTCAACATCCTGAGAATCGACATCAGGCTTTAAAACTTTGGATGCTAAAATACACAACGCTTCATCATCACCGAAGCTAAAAGAGGTTGGTTCACTAAGAAATGTTATTGCAACAGTGTCTCTTGCTAACGCGCAAGAAGAAATGACCTGCAAAGAATAAACTCCGGATTGCTGGATATTAATTGAGTTGGTCGTTTCTCCAGTGCTCCAAAGAATTGTTTTACCGGTGGTGTTAATATTACTTGTCAATGTGTAGCCAGTCTGATCGCACAGTATGCGGTCAGCGCCTAGATCAATTTCTTCCATTTTTTCCTCTATTGCAGGTATAATTTCCTTTCTATCAATTAATGACGAGAAAATTACTAGCTCCTTCCAGAGAGCCTCGCTATTATCTCCCCTGTTATAGACTTTACATCCTGCCTGGGCACCGTCTCTTTTTAGATCAAAGGAATTTCCAATATCTAAACTTGCCAAGAAAACGCCATAGTAGGGCTTATTTACCTGGCTAGCATCCAATCCAGTTGTTTGAGAGGGTACATTCATAACTTCATAGATATGTATGCCTCCTGGATTTCCTTGAATATTAACAGCTTCTATGCGGCCTAATGCAAGCGATTTGTTGCTCCAATTTGCCGTATAAAGAAACGTACTTTGGTTGCCTAGGGGGGCGCCTGAAAAAACCCGAGTTGGGTCGCCACTCAACAACCCATCAAATTTATTAACTGACTTATCCTTCAACACATTTCCATTTATTTCATCAAAGGTCCAGTAACCAATGAGTCCAGCTTCGTTTCCGGAGAGGCTTTTACACATTTGCGCTCGAATTTCCGTTTCCGACAGTGATCGGTTATAAATTCTTAATTCATCCATAAGTCCCTTATAATAGGTGGTGATACCGTTGCTGTACCAAAAACCTATTTTCGAATCATCATTAGGAGATAGCGATTCCATCGGTAAGTCTGAATTACCAGAATATTGCCCTCCAATGTTAATCCCATTCAAAAACAAATCCATATCAGAAGACCCTCGCATAATTGCCGTAAGATTCACCCATCGCCCGGAAATATTAGGGATACTTGCACTCTTCCCTCTTCTGAAAGCTGGATTATTTTCACCTCTCCCATCGCCATACTGAATTGAAAAGGCCGTTGGACTCACAGCGAACGTAATGCCATTATACAGGGGCAAATTATCTTGACTGTTAAAAATTGGGAATGCATAGGTCATGTTGGAATTAACATTTACCCAAACGGAAATAGTTACAGGAAGAGAAAGATCGTCAAATCTATTTCCAAGATTTATATAATCGTCAATACCATCAAAGTAAATTGCCCTTCCAGATCCAATTGCATCGTATGACTGAGCATCCAGATCAGTAAAAAGAAATGTCAAAAAAATCACGTGAAAATAAACGAAAATTATACGTTTCATTTTTGGGTCATAGTAAATCAATAAGTAGCTAGGGAAAGGAAAAATAAAAGCCTGCGCGTCTCATTATTATATTAATGTCAGGCTATTAATTAAATTAAAATTAAAACAGCCGCACATATCCTAATGCCCGTGCTTTTATTGTCTAAGTTGTCGCATTCCAATCGATTTCAGTACCACTTGTACCATTATTGAGAAATTGATGGGTTGGATGATCAAGGCCCACACTGTACTTTCCCAGCTAAATACGCATGTAAGGCAACGATTTTTGATTCTTAATTTTAATAGGGAGATTGATTAAAACGTTTCGACCTTCTTTCGAAGGAGTTCTTTTTTCATTCATAAGTAAAATATAGCTATCGTCTGAATACAAAAAAATTAATATTACTAATTTTAAATGTATTCAAAATTATTGGATTATAATTATTAAAAAAGTTTACTTAAAATAAGTTGTAGTTTCACAACGATGAAAAAAATTTTGGTGCTTGTTTTGAGTAACCTTAAACACGATGCCCGTGTTCGACGACAAGTATTTGCTCTGAAATATAATTACAAAATAACAGTTGTTTGTTTTGGGGGTGATCCTTCCGATCATTATGAACTAATAGTAATAAAACCTACCAAACTTACACTATTCCGAAAGGCAATTACGTCAGTGTTCCTTCTTTTGAAACTTCATTCTATTGCGCATAAGATTCTTCACGATTATTACTTTATTACCAAAACGTTGGCGGACAGAAAATTTGACTTGATTATCGCTAACGATATTGAAACTTTACCGTTGGCTTTTGCATTTCCAGGAAGGCCAAAAGTTGTTTTTGATGCGCACGAATATGCTCCTCGTCATTTTGAAGATAAGAAAATGTGGAGATTATTCTTCCAGGATTTTAATACTTGGCTTTGTAGAAAATATATTCCCTTAACAGCTGGGATGATGACAGTGGGAAAAGGGTTAGCCTTAGAATACAAGAAAAATTTTAATGTTACTCCGACGATTATCACGAATGCAAATAACTACTTCGAACTCGAACCGGGGGCCGTTCTTGAAAACAAAATACGCTTAGTTCATCATGGAATTGCCACACCTTCACGAAAGCTTGAGCTTATGTTAGACGTTATGGCGTTGCTAGACGATCGCTTTACATTAGATTTGATTTTATTAACACCTGGTTTTGCTTCCAAAACCACTCAACAATATTTGAATAACCTACGCATTCTTGCCCAAAGAGATCAAAGAATAAAGATAGTTCCTCCTGTAAAGAGCAATGAAATCGTTAACACCATTTGTAAGTATGATATGGGGATTTTTCTTCTTCCGCCGGTGAACTTTAATTACGAAAATACACTTCCTAATAAACTTTTTGATTTTATTCAAGCTCGTCTCGGGGTGGCTATTGGTCCAACACCCGAAATGGCTGAAATCGTACATCGATATAATATCGGAATCGTGTCTGAAAATTTCACTGCACAGAGTCTCGCCAATAAGCTTACTAAAATAACGAAAAGTGAGCTGGAGACCTTTAAAAAAAATGCGAATGTTGCATCCCAAGAAATGAATGCAGAATTAAATGCAGTTAAAATAAATGATTTGATTTCGCAGACACTGAAATAAATAATCAACTAAAATAAAAATTGATATTCCGTTATCAAACGTCCATGCGAAAGCAAGTTCATAACCGCCTCTTTATTCGAAGCGACCATTTCCAGTCTTTTGCAGGCTTTCAGGTTTTCGAGTGAAAACCATTTCAATCCTGCATTATTTATATCGTGCAGGGAAATATTCTTCTCGTTAATGAAAACCGGCTTTCCTAAATACATCATCATTAAAATATTCCCATATCCCTGAGGGCGGATCGTATTCATTACCAATGCATCAGATGCGGATAGAAAATTCAAGTATTCTGCAAACGGCATATACCGCTCTACAAATTCAATTTTACCAAAGCTAAAGGCAAGGTTTTTTTTGAGGAATGCAATATACCGGGCATCGCCATAGGAAACCGGTATGAGTAGATCGGCATGGACCTTGTTATCTTCAAGAAATTGAATAATATCAAGGTGGTTATTTTCAGGTGAGCCTGAATTCCCAATGATTAGCAAAGGCCTGTCACCTTGCTTTACAGGAGTGACCACCGCGTCCAATTTTTCATAAGGCAACTGATTCTCATAAAAGAAAAATTTATGATTTGCCTGAACAGGCAAATGATTTCTGGCAAATTGATATTCACTGGGCATCCACGTAAGAATGTTTGCTACTTTTGAATACGCTTTCCGCTTAAAACGAGAATTCGTTGCTAAAACTTTTAGCCGATAGAGGAATTTTTTGACTGACCAATTTTTCTTAACATACTGTTGAAGTGTCAGTGGCTCAAAGCATACATGATCTAAAGAAGGAAGGTTATAAAGATCCCCACCCCAAATCATCCAGTTCAATTCCTGAAAGTTATTTTGGGCAACCCAACGATACATCAACGGGGTAAAGTAATGTATAAAAACTTTTTCGTACTGAAGCGTATTACCTGCTAAAGACGAAAAATGTGCTGAATACATTCGGGCAAATGGCAGGTTGTGTCGAATTGACTTAAGTTTTGAATCGTTTGATCGTACAATTATTTTGTTTTTATGAAGTAAACCAAGCTCTTCTAAATTATCGTAAAATTTATTGATAAATGTATTATCCGGGACAATGTGCAAATTCATAGTTGCACATCTGTCATGAAGTCGAGCGGCGCAAGATTTCTTTTAAATACGGCAGGGACGCCAACCACCAATGAATTGTCGGGTACGTCTTTCGTCACTACAGCGCCAGCACCGACTATTACATTCACACCTATTTTAACCTGAGGCAAAATGGACGCATTTGTTCCAAGCACGCTGAAACTTCCAATGCTGCATTCTCCAGTAACGCGGGCCCCTGGAGACATTTCAACAAAATCGCCGACCACACTGTCGTGTGAAATCGAACAATGGGGATTGATCAAACATCCTATTCCGATGGTCACATGGTTTGTGATAACGGTTCCCGAGAGAATATTGCAGCCTGCCCCAATCGAATTTTCAAAACTTCCAATCTCAACCGTTGGACTTATTGTTGACGTAAGAATACCACCAGCCTCACGGAATAATTTGGTAAGCTTGTAGCGCAGGGAGGGATTCCCTATGCCTAAGGTGAATGTTCGATCTCCGGTTTTTGAAAACATTTCTTGTACCGCTTCGATGCTTCGAAGAACCGGGAATTCACCAAACAATTTATCGGGAGGAGCGGGCGCGAGGTTGTCAAAAAAATATAAGTTTTCGAACGCTTTGTTCTGAAACAGAATTTCAAGAACCTCCTTTGCAAAACCTTTAGCTCCTACGATAACCATACGCCTAGTTGTTTTGGACTCTCAGAATGATCCTGAAAATCATATCAATTTCCTCCTTCGTTAACGTGTCGAACAACGGGAGACAAAGGGCCCGACCACAAATAGATCCAGCAACTTCGCAACGGGACTTTTGATTGATGTAGGGCAAGTTCTCCAATGATGGGAAGAAATACCGCCTTGGATTAATCCAGTTTTGATTGAGGGTTTCAAAAACTTT
Organism: uncultured Chryseolinea sp.; assembly: GCA_964484845.1. GTDB lineage: Bacteria > Bacteroidota > Bacteroidia > Cytophagales > Cyclobacteriaceae > Chryseolinea. The sequence continues at coordinate 15,592 of CAZAHL010000149.1, forward strand.
GAGTAATAACTTTTCGCTATTAAAAATCACCGGATAATAGGCGTAGTTATATTCCACTTCAGAGGAGATTTCAGGTCGAACGCCCTGAAAAGTTGCCATAAATTTATCATAATGTATTGATAACGTTTTCCGGTTTGCAATAATCTGATCAATATACTTGAGATTAACGAGACCCATGGCGGCATGGAATTCCGAGTTCTTTCCATTGATTCCCAGCTCGGCAAAACGGTCAGGTCCATCATGTCCGAAATTCCGGAGGTAGGCCATCCGTTTCAGCAGCTCAGGATCCTTCGTTACGACTGAACCCCCTTCTATCGTGTGAAAAAGTTTAGTTGCATGAAAACTGCAAGTACTTATATCCCCATATTCAAAAATGGATTTGCCATTTAACTTTACGCCGAAGGCATGTGCCCCATCATAAATAACTTTCAGATTTCTTCTTTTCGCGATCTCGTCTATCGCCACAACATTGCAGGGGTTGCCATACACATGGGTAGCCAGGATAGCGGAAGTATTTGGGGTGATCGCGGTTTCAATTTTAGCGGGATCAATATTACAGGTAGCTGAATCTATATCTACAAACACCGGCTGACAACCTTCCCATACAATACTGCTTGTAGTAGCAACATAGGAGAAAGGCGTCGTAATGATTTCGCCTTTTAACCCAAGGGCTTTGATCGCGAGTTGAATTGCGATGGTTCCATTGGTGACAAACAGCAAATGTTTGACATTCAAATAGTCCTTTAATGCCAACTCTAGCTCATTCACTAAAGGTCCATTGTTTGTAAGCCAATTACGCTTCCATATACCTTTCAGATATTCTTCATACTCTTCAATCGGTGGCAGAAATGGTTTCGTAACAGGGATCATTTAGCGATTCAAAATAAGATTAATTCATTGGCAATGATACGAATTTTACGTCATCGTGAGTGAAATGGGTTAATCAATCGAATTTCATGACGATACGCCCACCATAATAAACCTCCACAACTTAGAAAGTAAAATAGGTGAATACTGTAAGGATGATCCTTGCCTAGTATTGGTTCTAAAAGTATAATTAGAAAAAACAAAATCAACGGAGCCCCTACGATTTTAAAGAAATTAAATTGAAATTTGAACTTTGCTTTTATGTTGATATAGAGCAAAACATTTTCCAGTAAAGCGCTGATGAGTGAAGCGATAATTACCCCATAAATTCCAAGATAGTTCATCAATGCCAGCATAAGAACAATTTTAAGCCCGGCTACTACCACATAAATTATGGGCAAGGGTTTCGTGTATTTCAAAATGCTATAAGGCGAGGTAAAGAAAAGCCGCATGGTTCGGAAAAAATAAATACCCGCCAGGAAAGGAAGGTAAGGTATGGTTTCCCGATAGGAGTCGCGGTCAACAAAAGTTTCTATGACCCAAGGCAAAAACAAAATAGCTCCACAGATACCAAGCATCATAATCCCGGTTAAACCATGATAATATCGGGTAACCTCCGGCGATGAATGTTTATGATTCTGA
>CAZAHL010000150.1:0-16958 GCA_964484845.1 uncultured Chryseolinea sp.
ACGATAAAACCAAACTGGAAAAAAATCTCGAACAACAAAGGGCAAGAAAAATAGCGATGTTGATGAGAGAAGCTTCCAAATATGGTTATGATCTTCAACCCGTAATGTGATGATTATCAAACACAACGCATGAACGTCATTGTAAGCGCGCGCGGGGAACGGAGCGGTGGCGCGAAGCAATCCCCTCCCTATAATATGCAGGAGTAAAGACTTGCTATAGTACCTACGAAGCGGAATCTACAATAGAAAAATGTCACCGAATGTGTATTTCATCGGGAGGGGATTGCTTCGACAGGTCACGCCCGAGGGCGCGACACTTCCTTACAATGATGGTCAAGAAAGGGTCTCTGCATAGAGTAGAAGATCGGTTACATTAATACAACGTGCAAATATGGCAGCCCGAAACCTCAAACCTTAAACTTCAAACATCGAACTAACCCCATCCCCTCTTTCTTTGATAATAAAACGCCGGGATCAACAGCATCAGCAATGTCGGATTTAAGATCAGCCTGTGAAGGAAAGAAATCAGCGGGCCATTGTAGGCGGGAAAATAAATCTTTAAAATAAAATAGGGTATTAAAAACAACACCACACCTGCAAGCTGAACATAGATTGAAAAAATAACATACTTTCTTTCTACAAATAAAGAATAGATCAATCCGATAGCAAAGGCATCGTTCAGCAAGAACCGGATGGTCCGGTTGACTAAAAATCTATTGATCGCCAGACCTTCTACGCCTAAAAAAAAACTGGCGACGTCGATCCGCTGAAAAAGAAATACGGCGACTAATCCGCATAATGAAAGCGCTCCGACTAAAATCCGTATCTGCATCAGACAATGGCAACTTTATGAGAGGTGAATTTCTTAACCCACCAGATCCAAAGCACAAACACGACCACATATAATATAGCGGTAAAAAAATACTTGTGCATAAAATACATGTAATGCTTTAGATAAATTTCGACCCAAAAGAGAAGGGTGATCCTTGCCAGGTTCATCATGTGAATGATCACCAGCCCGACCGGTATAAACCAAATCATGTGTCGCGACCGGGGGCCGAATGCAACAATGAATGCAATGAAAATGATCATTACGTTAATGCCGTTGCAACCCTCATACACAGCTAAAATGTTTTTGTCCCCAAACACTAAATTGGTTGTAGGCCGGGCAGGATTATTTTCGACACCGGTAGAATACCCGCACGCAGTGAGGACAACCGCTGTGTGATCCGTAACCCAATGTGTAACAGGATCCGGCGATGGCTCATACGTCGTAACATAAATCCCATAGAGAAAATTACCTACCAGATAAATGCCGAGAAACTTTCCCAGGAAAAGGATGGTGGGCATAAATTCTTTCACGGAAAAGCTTTTCATAGAGCTTGTTATATTCATTTCACATACTGGCAGTCTTTCCAGCGTCCGAGTCAGGACTGTCGTTTGTCAAGAACGCGCGCCGGAACCCCGGCAACGGTTGACTCTGAGTCCACATCCCGAATGACCACCGAGCCCATGCCGATGGTACTGAAATTTCCTACTTTCAAATAGTTTAAAATATTCGTGCCTGAGCCTACCATCACTGCATCACCAATGTTTACTCCTCCGGCAACATTCACTGCAGGCATCAATGAGGTATAATCGCCGATTACGACGTCGTGCCCTACCGTTGTATTTAGGTTGATCAGTACATGCTTTCCAATCCGAATATCGGTGGTCAGGATACAGCCAGCAGTCAGGATAGTTCCTTCTCCGATTTTTATCGAAGCTTCTTCCTGTAAAATGACCGACGGATGTTTTAATACCGGAAAATAAGCCCGGGAAGGATCAATCATTTTAGCGAGGATCGATTTTCCGGCGGGATCTCCTAAGGCGATCACGAGATTCACCGGTGTATCAAATGAATTCAACACATCCAGTCCCCCTAGCACCTTCAATCCTTTAACAAAGGAATTTTTCTTTAAACCATCATCGAGAAATCCAATCGCTTCAAAGTCCTCCAGCATCCGCACCAGCGAAAGCACTTCTTTTCCCAATCCACCCGCGCCGTATATTAGTAAGGGTTCTTTCATTAGTTGATAGATGGTGGGTTGGGGACGGGGAAGCAGAAAGGGGAAATTAGAAAGGGAAAGGTCGACATTAGGTCATGCGTATTTTAACTTTTTGACGACCCGCGCTGGATTTCCTTCGACCATGGTGTAGTCTGCAACGTCTTCTAAGACCACCGAGCCTTCGGCGACAATCGCCCACTTTCCTATTTTTTTTCCTTTTGTGATCGTGGCTCCTGCTCCAATACATGAACCCTCACCGATCTCTACGTTTCCACACACGATGGAACCATGCGCAAGGTGCACAAAGTCGCTTATGATACAATCGTGATTCACTTGTGAACCAATGTTAATAATAGTATGGTTCCCGATTTTAACCTGAGCCTGAACGATGGCACCGTGCAAGACCATATTACCAAAACCTATAGAGGCAAAGGAAGAAAACAGCACAGACGGATGAATGGCATTGATAAAGGAATGTTTCGTGATTTCGACAACCTTTTTGCGGAGGATATTGTCACCAATTGCTACCACGACATACGCTTCGGGTTCGAGCAGGGGATCGTATTCTTTGTGCCCCGGAATACCAAATAACGCACCTTCTGACTTCGGATCACAAAAGGCCACAACGTGATGACCCTCGGCAAGCAAACAATCCAGCACGACCTGTGCATGCACTCCGGCGCCCTGAATAATGATTTTATACGTTGCCACGAAATTTCTCCATTGTTAATGACGATGATTGACTGATCCCTTCTGCCTTAAGCACTTTTATAACCGTTAAAAGCAAGATTTTAAAATCCAACGCAAAGGATATGTGATCAACATACCAGCAATCATAAGCAAATTTTTGAGTCCACAATAGGGAATTTCGTCCATTTACTTGCGCCCAACCGGTAATACCGGGTTTTACACCGTGCCGTCTGCGTTGCTCAGCGCTATAAAGTGGCAAATATTCTTTTAATAACGGACGGGGACCAACAAATGACATGTGGCCTAACACCACATTGAACAGTTGAGGCAATTCATCGATCGATGTTTTGCGAACAAATTTTCCGATCGCCGTAAGCCGTTCCTTATCTGGTAAAAGATCACCCTTCTGATCGCGGGCATCGGTCATCGTTTTAAACTTGATCACGGTAAAAATTTTCCCATCTTTCCCAGGCCGCTCTTGCGTAAACCACACCTTTCCGCGATTTGCGATGGCCAGCGCAATAATCATGGTAAGAATAAGGGGTGACGCAAAAACCAGGATAAGGAAAGATGTTACTCTGTCGAATAAAGGTTTACCAAAACGCGTATAAAATGTTGGAGTATTTGTACGAGGCCGCCCTAACCGCTCCTCATATTCCTTCCTCAACTCCTCCCATACAAATTCCCGTTTAAAATTAGCTGCCACAAACTTGCCAGCAGCCGTTGCAAACTGGATACGCCTCTCTTCATCTTTAGCCATCATTTTCATCGCACCAACCAAAGCCATCACGTTTTTTGGTGGAACTACCAACCCTGTCACGTCGTGCTTCACAATTTCATTACAGCCATTGATATTGGATACGATACAGGGCACACCCAGCAAGCTTGCCTGCATTACCACATTCGGAAAACCTTCGCGATAACTAGGAAAGACAAAAATATCCGAAGCCATGATCCAGGGACGGACATCCTCTTGAAAGCCAGCAAGAATGACACTTTCATCCTTCATAATAAACTCCATAATGTTTGAAGGCAACGGATCCAGGTCATCCTCAAAATGTCCGACCAACAAAAGAACCAACCTTCTGTTTTCTTTTTGAAAAGTATCCTGTAAGGTTTTAAACGCCGTAGCTAGCTCAATAAGTCCCTTATCGCGCACAATTCGGCCCACGAAGGAAAAGACCAGGTCTCCGTCGTTGATTTTGTATTTTTTGCGTAACGCCCGGGACTTGCCCGCCAACTCTTCTGAACGCTGAAAATAACCAGTATCTATACCGTTGCTACTGCCCTTCCCAATGATCTTCAATTTCCCGTCAGGTATTTCAAGGTCCTGCAGGAGAAATTTCTTTAGGCCTTCTGAATTCGGATAAACGGTATCTGCGCAAGCATATGTTATTTTCTCTGTTGCCTCGAGCAACCGCCGTTTTAAACCGGATGTTTCCATTAATGGAAGCCCCGCAACCGTATGCACTCTAACGGGAACCTTGCACATCCAGGAAGCTACCATGCCTAACAGCCCTGCCTTCGGTGTGTGTGTATGAACAATATCGGGTTTAAGCTTTTTCATGACCCTAACCAACTTCCAAAGGCAAAGAATATCCTGTAATGGGGTGATCTTGCGTGTAAAAGGAACGACAATATGTTTTGTTCCATTCATCAATATTTCTTTGACCTCGCCTCCATCCGCACTGATTGTGATTACTTCAAATCCTTTTTCAGTCATAAAGCGAAATTGCCCTTTCAGCAAGAGATTCAGAGAGATCGGAACGGTGGTGATTCTTAAGAGCCGAGGCAAGGGAGTTTGATTTTAGATTGTAGATTGATGATTGTAGATTGGGGGTGAATTTAAGAATTTTACCGTACAGAATCACTATTGCAGTTCTATCTCATCCAGTTAAAATTAATACTATTAACCCCCGGATCAGACTGCGATCCACAATCTGTGCTTAAATCTACAATCGTCAATCTAAAATCGTCAATCCAGTTTCCTTCTTTCTTCCGCTACCTCTCCCATACTTAAACTTCTCATTCCATATTTATCCCGACATCGGGAAAAATTATCAAGTATGTTCTTTAAGCCCTGTAAACTTTCGTGCGGATGATCCCCAAAGTTATGCGGATGCCACCAGAGGTGATAAATTTCTCCGTTTCGTGCTGCCCGCTCCATTTCAGAATTGATGCGCACTAATTTTACTTTATTCAGGAATAATTCCTTGGGCCTGTAAGGGCGCAGTAGTCTGCTCGCGGGAATGCATATTGGAAAGCCCGGACGATGTTGCAGACTTTCAAAGGTATACGTATTTTTCTTTCCGATAGGAAAGTAGGCATCCATCCCACGATTCAAGCGTTTCCATACCGATTCGTGCTGCGTACTTTGGATATTCCAAAACCAGTCACGTGGATTATCTCGAACGGCAATAAAACCTTCATCATAACATGCTCTTAAATATTCTTCATTAAACTGGTTCCTGGGAAAGACAAGGGAGCGAAGTTTTTTTCCGTATTTGCTTGCTGAAATCTGCGCGGCCTGAAGGTCAGCGCGAAACTGCTCGACAGTTTGCCCAGGCTCGTTACAGTAATAGTGGGCGAAAGTATGGGACGACAATTCTTGGAATGGTATGGCTAGGATCTGCTTTATCAAACTACCTGCAAAATGAAATGGATCTTCTGTTTCAGTTAATCCGATTCCTTCAATTTCTATAAAGTTATAAGCAGATAACTCAGGTGACTTGTAGGAAGGTTTCAATGAGGGGGCAACGTCAAGTAGACTGGTTTTTGAATCATGGAACAGCATGCCAACTGTTGCCCAAGTGGTATGCACTTCATATTGACGAAAATATGCAAGCATTTCCGGGATAATTTTCCGAGTATTTAAAAAGTATTCCTGGTAAATTTTTAAAGGCCATTTCTCAAAACCACCCCAATGAAGCTCAAAGTCAAGAGAAATGATGAACACAGATTTATTCATATAGGCTCCTGCTCCCTTACCTTCATCAGCCTTGCTTTGCGAATACGGCGTGAAAGGGCAAATTGATACGATTTCATCTTTTGAGCATCCAGAAAAGAAATAATTACAAATAAAAACAGGATCATAACTTGGCTTTTCTGTCGCATTGCCAATCCTAAATTTCCAGAAACTTGAGCAAGAGCAATAGCTATTGTCAGAAAACTCAACAGAGCAGTTTTTACGAGGAAGTTCGACGTCACTAAAAACCTTAATCCACTAGGTGTTAACAATCTTAATGTGAGTATTAAATATATTACATTTTCAAATGATACTATAATTCCCAAAATACCGGGAGCATCAATGAATAAAGGTCGATATATAAAAGTGAAAAGTTGAAACGGCAAACTATACGTAGATATGTCTACGCCGGATGTAGCCTTGGTTAACTCCGAAGCACGTTTCGTCAAATCAAGACCTTGACTAATAAATTCTTCCTGATCAATACCGACCAATTGTAAGACATCCCCATAAATGAAATAAAAAGAAATGACTGCTCCAATTAAAAAGGTAATTCGCAACGCTATGGACATTCCTTTCGTGGTGAATACAAAACCAATAGCGGATGACACCAATATGACCAACATAATATGGGGCCGCACATGGTATATTATTATTCCACCAATGCAAATAGCTACCCATCGTGTGCCGATTTTGCTGATACCATAGAAAAATAATCCTATTCCTAAAATGATTACCGAGCCCTTTCCAAAAGATGAAGACCAAAAGTGGAGGTTAGGCAAAAAGAATATGAGTTTAAGAAGGTCAAACCCCAGGAAAGTATGTTTGAATTGCGTTCTTTCCTTAAAAAGAATATAGAAATAAATGAAACCGAGAAACCCAAAAAAAGAAAACAATGCCATGACAGCTTCATAGCTAAACCCAAAAAATTTTATGAAAGGATATCCGATGAATTCAATGAAAGTAGTGCTTGTCCCGTAAAAATCACCCCAACTTTCGCCTCGGTAATTCAAAAGAACTTTTTGGTAATAAAACTTAGAGTCCGAAGAATTAAAAAGTACATATCCATAGTATGCAAAAAAAAGTAATACATGGTAAAAAAATAAGCCCCGCAAGAAATTACCTTCCACATAGGCATACTTACTACTAAACCAGTTAATGATTAAGATAGAAATGAATCCTGTAAAAACGAGCACAATTATTCCACCTAGCATGGTCTAAAATAATTCAAGGTCACCTATCGATGGTGACCAATTATTAAATTTTTGCAAGATACCCAAATCGTTAAGACATAAGGACCTGATTGTTACTATAGGTCCTATTGGTAGGGTCCAGCGATATCTTCCAGTCAATTGCTTTGAACGAGAATGGCCCAAACCGGAAAATGTGCAATAATCAATTCCCAAATCATTTTTCTTATTGTTCAATGTCATTTTAATCGCATTTTCTGCCTCGTTGTCTTGGAGGAAGCAGTCGGTAATTCGCAACTCAATTCCTAACCTGGATGGTTTTATTCGACCTATAACAATACCTGTTAGCTCGCCTCCCTTCTCATTGCCAAAAACAAGATAATCAGCTACCGGTACATCTCGGTACCTCCACTTTAAATAAGGTACCGAAATATTTGTCTCCATTCTGGCAGTTTGAAAAGAATTATTCAACAAAAATGGAAGCCCCGGATGATTAAAATAATAGTTAAGCCCATTGTCTAATTCTCCTACCTTCCACGCAGTTTTTTGCTTTAATACATTTTTGAGAATATGGAGAGGTCTTTGGAAACTCAAGGTAATAGGAAGTTTACCGGCTTCTCTCCAGCCCATTTTTAGATAGCCCTGCTTACTCTGTTCATTAGGGGTATTATATATGAATGCGCTACCATTTTCTTTGGATATCTCAACAAGGGACATAGTAAGTTTTTTAAAAATCCCTTTTCCTTGATATTGAGGATGTGTGGCTGTATCCACAGCCCTAAGTGCATGATATACTGTATGTTCCAATGTCCACTCCCAACGCATGAAAGCTCTTATGCCTACTAGCAAATCCTTATCCCAACATAATAAGACAGATGAAGGTCCAAATGGATTATTGAGGTGTTTCCAGCGCCAATATTGCTCAGACTTTGGCACCAGATTCTCTCCTAGACTCAATTTGAGCAGCTGCACTATTGCCGGAATATCCGCTTCCGTTGCGGGGAGTATCTGCATAGGAAAATGCAAATATAAGTTAGATTTAACATCACCCAAATTTCAGGTTTGGGAAGAACCTGTAAGCAGCGAACTATATAGAATCTCCAGTTCATTGACCATTTTCTCCATCCCAAAAGAATCCACAATTCTTCGGCGCGCTTGAATTGCAAGTGACTTGAGTTTAACTGGTGAATTCAGAAGGTCTACAGCAAGATCCGTTAACTTTTCAGGTGCATCAACGTCACATAACATTCCCTCAATTTCATGACGGACGACTTCCTTTATGCCCCCCGCATCGGTGCTTATTATCGGGCATTCAAAAGACATAGCTTCTAACAACGCAATGGGTAAGCCCTCAAATACTGAGCTTATCATATACAAGTCAAAAGCAGCAAGGTAGGGCCTCACTTCCTGCTTCAATCCTACGAAATGAATTCTTTCTTGCAAGCCCAAATCGGCTCTCTTTTGAATCAGCATCGTTTTCAACGGACCATCTCCCACAACGATAAAATGGGCGGCAGGTAAACGTTTGAGAATATTGCTTGCGATCTCTATCCAAACATCCAACCTTTTTTGAAAGCGAAACACAGCAACCGTTCCAATAACAGGGACGTGTACAGGAATTTTCAAAGAGGTGCGAATTTCCTCCCCACTAAACCCTTCCCGGGCAAAATGTGTCGTATTCACACCGTTGAGAATAACTTGCAAGGGGGGTCTAACTTTTGGCTTGTGCTTTTCGATAGACGACGCGACATCCTGCGATACAGCAATAATATGGGTAAGCCAATTCATCGTTGCCAAATTCATAATTCGCGTAAGTCTATGATAACGTTCTTGTTTATTATGTTCGGTATAAATGACTGGTATGTTTGTAAATCTTCCAACAATCCTGGAGATGATCCCAGCCCATGGTAGATGCGCATGAATAAGTTGGACATTGTTAGATTTAGCATAGCGCACAACTTTCGCTACCTGAAACAGTAGCTCGATATTATTTCTTGCTTCAAAACAAACTACTTTTCCTTCATTACTCAACAAACTTTCTACCATCTGATCCTTCCACGGTAGAAAATAAATGTAGTGGAAATCAAACCGAACTTTATTGTGAAGCTTCAACGTTTCGGGGAGAAGCATTTCTGCGCCTCCTCTTCCAAGAGACTTGATAATATGAAGAACAGGTATCCTTGTCAAGAATTTATAATTAAAGCATCCTAAACGGTAAGTATAAATAGGTAAGTATAATTACTTCAGTAAGTTGATCAGTTCAACGTCATTATTTTTAACTGCAACATAGTTCGGGCCTATAAAATTTTCCAGCGTCCAATCATATGGCTGAAAACTGATGTGGTTGGGATAGATCTTACCCAGGACATAACCATGATGAGAAAATAGGTCAAAGTAATCTTTAAGTAAAAATTTTGAATCAATGCTTAAAACACCATATTCGAATTGAATAATTCTTATTTTTTTTGCTTGTAACATCACCTTAAACCCTTCGAATATTAAATGTTCAGAGCCTTCAGCATCCACTTTTAGAAAATCAATTTCATCAATATTGTGTTGTTCGCAAAAACCGTCACCATCCATACACGGAACTTCTATTACTCTTGATTCACCCCCCATCGGGTGACTATAAATAGAACTGAATAAAGTACCATTTGGATAATAGTTGAAGGTGAGGGAGCCTTTTCGATTTGAAAGTGCAATATTATATATCTGAATACCGGCTTTTCCAGAAATGGTTCCTTGTAATTTTGCAAAAACTTCAGGCATGGGTTCAAAGGCGTAAACTAAACCTGGCAGGTTCCTTCGAGCTTCCGTTGACCATTTTCCAACATTTGCCCCTACATCAAATATTACTTTCACATCTAGCTTCGAAAGTTGTTTCATTAACCAAAACTCTCCATTTGTAGAGTGGTCATTGTTCTTATTTTCAATTGCAAAATATAAAAAGCGAACAATTCTGTTTAATTGGCTGACAATCCATGTTTTTCTATTTCTTGAAATCAATAAATAAATACTTTTCATCCATTCTGTTTATAAAACGTCTACAATGTCAACTTCTGAAGATTGAGTCCAATATTAGTCATTAACCGTTATTAGTTCTACTTGTTAACTCAAAAATAAGCATTACCCGATTCTTCAATAGATTTTGGATTTTGTTACCTTTTGCTGTTTTTCTAAAGGTCTTACTTGGAGGGAGTACTTACAACGCAGGCCTATACTCGCAGTGTCTATAATGAGGTGTTTATCGCCCAAGAAGTTGTAAATTTCTTTCGACTATTATCTGAATTACTATATCAGGTTGCTCACGTTCTATTATCCCTTCATCAAAATGGTGGCTCCAAATAAATACGGTCTCGCCAAAACTTTCCTTTAAGTATTTCACTAAATGCATGGTAAATGAATCGCGGAATATCACAACTTTTATATTATTAACATTGCTCTTATACCGCTCTTCATAATCCTTTGGATCGCGTTCAAAATTTTTTGGAATGGAAAGTTGCTTTGCTTGAGGAATCGCTTGAGTCAGATTTTTATAGTTTAATCTGATAATCTCCTCCCTCACCGATATTGACAACATTCGGGTTAAGTCTTGCTGATAACTCCATGTGGTGTCAACCAAGAAGTCAGATTTGTTTAAAACGTGTGCATCTGGAAAATCAAATTTTATTTTTTCGATTAACGCAGAATATCCAAGAAAAGCGCCGTTGTCGTTCCAATGCGAATCTGTTTTATGAAAAAGCTTTTCAGTAGGCTGGTTCGGAAAATTATTTTTCAAGCTGATAAAGGAAAATTTATTGAAGCTAGCAGAGTCTAGCTGCTCTGTCATCGTTTTTTTTCCGGACCTCAGAATTGATAGATAATTTCCATATACGGAAAGTTTATTTGGTGCTACCGCAAGGTAAAATTGAATATGTTTCTTGTGAAGCCACGCGTTTCGTTTTAGGATCATTCCAATAACAGCATCTAATTCTTCACGTGAAAAATTTTCAATAGCTTTTGATTCCTTAATTACATTGCTATTATCGTCACCCAGGAAGAACCAACCATCTTCTCCTTGAACAACTTTTTGCGGCAACGGATCAACCTGAAACAGGTCGGATTTTAAGCTATAATAAAGTTTAAGTAAATCCGATCTAAAGCTAAAAGTGCCGCTGTAAAAATCGTCGAATTGACGAATGAACTTTGTCCCTTTTAAATATATCGCTATGACCTTTGATTTGACACTTAAACTTGAAGCTGAGAACCTAAAATCAAGCCTAGGCATTGCAGCAACTTGTCTGTTTTCGGAAATAGTGTCACCCTTTTTTATTCCTGACATACTAAAAATAAGAGGCAACGAAATTAGAGTGACAAAGGCTGATATTAAAAGTTTATTATGAAAAGCATTCATCAGCTAAAATCTAAAGTAAATAAATGGATTATAAGTATCGGCAGCAACATAGGATCCTGCAACGATAAAAAGTAGTAGGAGTAAGGTGATTTCAACCCATTTTATAACTGCCGTTGATTCGTCAACCTTAATCAATTGTTGAAACGTTCTTTCGAGAATCGGTGTAGCCCACAAAATCGCTACACAAGTTATTATTAAATATTCTGTATTTGAGTAAAAATAACTTAAATAGCTTATTCGTGCAGGGTCTCCTGCCGAAGGCAAAAACATTTTCGATAGATATTGTAAACCGTAAGTGAGATTTTCAGCTCTGAAGAAAACCCACCCTATAAGTACTATCAATAAAGTATAAGCGTGACGAAGTGGTAACCAGATCTTTTTTAAGATATCGTCAAGCCCAAGTCGCTCTAGGATAATAAACAATCCATGAAACAAACCCCACACAACGAAGTTCCAACTTGCACCATGCCATAAACCGGTAACAAAAAAAACTATTAGCAAATTTCTATATACTTTAACTGCACTAACTCTACTGCCACCTAATGGAATGTATAGATAATCCCTAAACCAAGAGGAAAGAGAAATATGCCAGCGTTGCCAAAATTCCCGGATATTCTTAGATATGTACGGATAATTAAAATTTTCTAAAAAATCAAACCCGAACATTTTTCCCAGCCCGATGGCCATATCGGAATATCCAGAAAAGTCATAGTAAATTTGAAACGAGTAAGCAATGATACCCACCCATGCCCAGATCGTTGATAATTCATTCAATGGTGTTTCAAAAACACTATCTGTTATAGCAGCAAACATATTGGCGATGAGCATCTTTTTTGATAAGCCGAGAATAAATCGTTTGACGCCTAAAGCAAAGTTTTCTGCACTGATGTTTTTATTTTTAAGCTGTTGAACAACATCTACATATCGAACAATAGGACCGGCTATTAATTGTGGGAAAATTGTTACATAAGCTGCAAAGTCTATAAAATTTTTACTTGCTTTTGCGTTCCCTCGATAGACATCAATTGTGTATGATAAAGTTTGAAATGTATAAAAGCTAATTCCAATTGGTAATATAATATGGGGAATATGATTTAATGACGGATGATCCAGTCCTAAGAATCTAATTAACGAATGAAAATTCTCAAACGCGAAATTGAAATATTTAAAAAAACCAAGTAAAGCCAGGTTAGAACATACGGAAAGCAACAGCCCTAATTTTCTCTTTCCATTCTCTATTATCTGTGCAGCACCAAAATCAATAACGGTCGTTAGTATCATTACCAGTACCATTGCTTTTTCTCCCCAAGTGTAAAAGAAAAGACTGGCAACGAGTAAAGTAAAGTTTTTTAACTTGTCCGGAGAGACGTAGTAGAGGCCTAATACTACAGGTAAAAAAAGAAATAGGAAAATTGAGCTACTAAATAACATTTAGAATTAATACATTTTGTCTATTGCTCAATTATTTGCCCTTTTTAAAATTACACTAAAAATCCAATTCTTTTGATCTCCCTTTATTGAATGTCTCGGATGAGAGTAGAATTTAGTATTAAATTTTTGCATAGTAGAGTTTAAAATTCACTAAACCTTTTGTTTATCAATTACCTTTAGAAACACACGATAAAATTTATCTGCTATTAATTGATTGTCAAATTCCTCCGTAACGTGATAAAATGCCCTCGCGATAATTTTGTTCACTTCATCCTTATCTTCCTGAAGAACTTTTAATATAGCCTGAACAAATTTTCCTTCGTTATCTTTTTGTATTAACCAGCCAGTCTGGTCATTCTTTACTACTTCACCTATACCACCTACGTCATACGCGATGACTGGGGTTTTACTATACTGGGCTTCTAATAGTACGGCTGGTAAACCCTCAATATGGCTAGGAAGAAGTAGCATTTGTGAAGCTCTCATGATTTCCAAAACATCCTTTCTGTATCCTATGAAATGAACGCTTCTATGGATACCGAGTCCAACTACCCGTTCTTTCAATCGAGATTCCAATTTCCCCTTGCCAACAAGTATCAGCTGAGCATCCGGCACAAATTTTAAGAGCTTAGCAAAAATTGATAAGAGGCCATGATGGTTTTTTTCGGGCACCATGCTCGCCACGTTAATCAATACAGGTCCCCGGGAATAGAGATCAGCTAGATCTATAGGAAGATTGCCAATCTGAACCAAATCGATTCCAATTGGAACTGTTTCTATACTATGGCTGCCGAAACTAAATGTTTTTATGAAATCGTGTTTGCATAATTCACTCACTGAGATGACGTACTGAAGATGGCTTATAAAAAATTTATTTATCAGATATTTGAGTTTGGTATCGATAAAATCGCTCACCTTATTAGCATTTCGGAAAATCAATGGTGTTTGCCATCTATATAAAAGTTTGCTAAGCACAGAATATTTTAAAGTATCGCCGGCGTTCGCTTGTACTATATCATAATTTTCCTTTCTAATAATATCGTTTAGTTTCTTGTAGGCTGTAAAATCCCAAAATCGTTTTCCCGCGTCAGCCTTTAATGAAATAAATTTTAAGTTATAGGGCAGCACATTCGGCAAATCGAATAAGTAAATTACGTGCACCTCCAAACCTTTTTGAATAAGGTTCACAGAAAGCTGACAGGCAAAAATCTCTGCACCTCGTAACTGTGGTTTTTGAATGAGCTGAAGAATTTTCAATCGTTGTATAGGCTAATAGTTGATCTTGAGTATGTCACAGACCTTTTTCAATTCGTGAACCCAGGTACCGTCAAGTTTGAAGAGAGCCTTTGCATTGCTTTCTAAAGACATTCGTAATTCTTTATGTTCTAATAAAAGGCTCATTTTCTCTGCCAAGTCTTCGGCATCCCCAGCTTCGTATAACAATAAATCCTTGCCATGTTTAAACAGCTGAGAAAGATTGCCTGCATTCGGAGCAATCACAGCCTTTCCAAGGGCAAGATATTCGCGCAATTTGAGCGGAGAATAGTGGAATCCTTCGGCTGAACCAGCACTTACCAGTGCAATTGTAAAATTTGCCAAAAAATAGGGAACGGTCGTAAAAGACTGTCTTCCCGGTAGTATCACATGGTCTGTCAAGTTTAGTTTGTACGCCAGCGTTTTGATCTTTTCAAATTCCATCCCATCTCCGACCAACATCAAAACGGTGTCGGGATATAGGCAATGTAATTTTTCAAATGCATATAAGACGGTATCTAGTCCATGAAAGGCACGGAAACTTCCTGTCCATCCTATAATTCTCTTATTACCAAGATTATATTTTTGTCCTATTTCATTGCCATCAACATTGGGATGAAATACAGAGGAATCTACGCGATTAGGAGAAACAATGACGCGCCCATCAGGAACACCAAGTGAAATAATTTTTTCTTTCACCTCCTCCGAAACACAACTAACCAAGTCAGCCTCAATTAACGACGACGCCTCAACGTATTTCTCCAGCCAATTTCCCCAAAGGGGACGTTTGACCCCCCACTTCCTAGCTTCCCATACAACAGCCGCTTCTACCGATTTTACCAATGGCACTTTCAATTTGTTGGCTAGCCTTCTTCCTGGACCCGGAAACAGATCGTGGCGCTCCCAAACCATCATCACTTGCTTATCAGCCAATTCATTGCTCAATTCAATAGGCCATACAGCAGGCTTTGACTGCTTAAGTTTCCAATCTTTATACCCGGTAATGATGAACTCAGGAATAAACTTTCTGATTGTTGTATTAATAGGTTTTGACGTGTTATTACCTCCCGGAGTAATGGGAAAGAGCATTGACTGTTGCGGGGAAAAAATTCCGTCTGTTGTCGCCACCAATGATTCGCCCCAAACTTCCTGACCTGCCGCAGCCCAGCCCGAAGTCGTAATCCAACCGGCTTCATTGCCACGCCAGGCGGTACTCGACCGGGGTACAATAAAAATTGAAGTTTTGTCCACCGTATTATATGCTAGTCTGATGTTGCTGGATAATATTTTTAAGGGTATCATCCATGGCTATTTCCTTTTCTTCATTAGCTCTTAACAATTTCAAAAATGCCGAAAATTCCAAATCTGGATTATGCAAGCCAGCCTCTTTAATGAATGTAAGAACCTGATGAGACTCTTTCATTTGGTCACGGTATCCTTCTCCGAATGCCGTTTTAAAAAAAGTAAAGCCTGTTATATAAAGCTCTGAAAAATCAGATTGTAAAGCCGCATTTAGAGCGCAAAATCCGATGGTTGGTCTGAATGTACCCAATGTTTGCTCTATACCCTTAAACCACTTAGAAGGCAAAGAATAAGTCCTTTTGTTGATCAGATACTTCTTATAAAAATTGAAGGTTAATCTATACCCTGTAAAATTACATATCGGGTTAATCAGGTACTTGATGCCTAGATTACCGTATAATTCTAAATTTAAGGGACCGCCCCCGCTCTCTTGATTTTCAAAGAAGCTATGAAATAAAAGGTCGGTTTTTGAACCGATGTCATCCTTCCATTTACCGCTTTGCACCACATAGGGAGCCTTGTTAACCCTTATTACAAAATCAAAGCCATCAATAAAAGAACCTTTTCCTGTTTGATAGGCAGAGTTAGCCGCCCCCACAATCGCTATTCGCTTCCCTTTTACTAAAGAGTTAAAATTTAATTTCCGATGACAAATGATAAAAACAAAAAGGCCTGCGACAAAACGATAACTTTTTGTAAATAAACTCATGCGTAACGGATCTGGTTATGTCGTAAAGTTATTTTTGTCAATTTGCCTTAGAAACAGTAAAAAAATCTCTTTTTATTGCCAAGGTATTGATACGATCGTGAGTCCAAACGTAGCCTTTTTGTTGCAACCTGCTATATAAATCGTTTAGCTCTTGTTGTTGGTATGTCTTAACAAGCTGAACATTTTCAAAAGCGATAAATTTGGGCAGAATATTTTGCTCCAAGGCCATCTTCACAATCTCACCATCATATCCTTCCGTATCGACAATTAAAACATCAAGTTTACCAATACCGTATTTATTTATAACAGTCTGAAGCATAAGACAATCAACTTCTTCATGGTGAATTTCGCGCTCATGAATTCCGTGCTTCAGCAGATGTTGTTTGTAAAATGAAGCAAGCTGCCTGGCCCATCCACTGTCCTTCCAACGGCCTTCATCTTTGATAGAGTAGAAAGTCCTTTTTGAGTCGCGGTCAGCAATGGCGGAATTAATGAGCGTAACTTCAGGATGACTGCTATAAAATAATTTTAGTTTATTGAAGTTTACGCGACTAGGCTCGACCAGATAAGCTTTAATAGTTCCCTGCTTTATATAGCTGTAAATTGAATCACTTGTTTCTCCATCACATGCACCTATTTGAAGTACTGAGATTGGTTGGTTCATCAATTGATAAAACCTTACAATGATTTCAATATTATCGATCGTTGGTGCTGGAAGTATCCGCTGTGACTTCAGCCTTATAAGCTTAATCCCCAGTGATTTCAAAATTTTCTTCGCTCGTTCTCTCATCTACAAATTGTTTATGCAGCTATTGGCCTACGTCGTCTTAAGAAGATAATGCTCATACAACAGTTCAGCCATTTTAAAATCAAAGGGTGTGTCGATATCTACAGACTCTTTCTGGTCAAGTTTAAAAAAGAACGGGTTCTTACCAAGGCAGCTTCTTTTTTCTATCATAGTAAGCCGCGGCAGAAT
>CAZAHL010000151.1:0-16863 GCA_964484845.1 uncultured Chryseolinea sp.
CTTAAAAAGAATTGTAAACCACGGAGGACTTGACAATGAAATCGGCCCCTCCATCGGCCCTATCATTGTATGGGTGCTGAGTGGCCTGGCATTCGTTATTATTATTTCGGCCTGTTTTAACTACACCAATCTTTCTATGGCCCGTTTCATGAGGCGCTCTAAAGAAGTGGGTATTCGCAAAGTGATTGGCGCACTAAAACGCAACGTGGCTGAACAGTTTGTCGTGGAATCCGTAATTATCTCGCTCCTGGCCCTGATATTTTCTTTCTTGCTCTTTTTATTTTTAAGAGGCGAGTTTCTTTCGCTCGATCCCTTTTTAGAAAATCTAGTCTCTCTTCAGCTTTCCGATAAACTGATTGGTTATTTTATAGCACTGGCTATTATAGTTGGCATCATTTCCGGATTTCTACCTGCCTTATTTTTCTCCCGAATCAATGTCATACAAGTCTTGAAAAACGTGTCATCAGTGAAGGTGTTTCGTCGAGTCACGATTCGCAAAGCATTAATTACAATACAATATACTTTCTCTTTGATCTTTATAACGGCCACCGTTATTGGATATAATCAATATAAAAGCTTTCTCATTTTTGATCTTGGGTTCACGACAGAAAATATTCTAAACATTAAACTACAAGGCGGTAACCCCGACGTTTTGATAAAAGACCTAACCGAAATACCCGCCGTAACTGAGATCTCGAAATCTCAGATGATTACAAACCTGGGTAGTAAACAAGGGACAATGATTAAGCGTCAAAGTACTCAGGACTCTTTGCAGGTTTTTTTAAACATTGTCGATGAACACTATCTTCCTATTCACAAGCATAAACTAATAGCCGGTAGAAATTTTAAATTCCGGGCGAAAGATGCAGAGGAAAGTGAAATTATTGTCAACCAACAAGTTCTAGACCGATTTGAAATTGCTCACCAAGATCCTCAGAAAGCCTTAGGAGAGGTTGTCATTGTCGATGGAAAAAAATTAATGATCGTTGGCGTATTGAAGGATTTTCATTACGGAACTATGGAGAATAAAATTGAACCATTCATACTCCGGAACTCCTCCAATCTGCCAACTGGTTATCTGAATGTAAAAATCACGTCGACTGATTTGCCAGCAACATTTGCGGCTATCGAAAAGATGTGGCAAAAGACTGATAAAGTCCATCCATTGGATGCTGCTTTTTATGATGATCAGATCGAACATGCATACGGACAATATTCAGTTATGTTGAAAGTGATTGGTTTCATTGGATTTCTGGCAGTTTGCATTGCCTCTATGGGCTTGTTTGGAATGGTGGTTTTTACAACCGAAACCAGGCTGAGAGAAATCAGCATTCGTAAAGTACTAGGTGCTAGCGAAGGCAGACTGATCTATCTTCTGAGCAAAGGATTTCTAATTTTATTAGCACTGGCCGCAGGCGTTGCACTGCCGTTAACTTACCTTTTAATTGATCAGGTGGTGCTGGTTAATTTTGCTTACCATCAGCCAATAGGATTCAATGAGATCGTGATTAGTGTCGCGATTGTAATGATCCTTGCCCTGTTGATGATAAGCTCACAGACGCTGAAAGTAGCAAGGTCAAATCCAGCAGAAGTGTTGAAGAATGAGTAATAAGCAATGAGCAATGAGTAATGAGTAATGAGTAATGATCAATGAACAACTTTTTTTATGAATTGAGGTGAGCAAGAAAAATAGAAAAATTGAACCCCCCGCTTGGGCAGTACGGTTTCTGAGCTGGTATTGCCGGGCGGAGCTATTGGAGGATTTGCAGGGTGATCTCAATGAGTATTTTGAACGAAACGTTAAATTCAAGGGCATCAGGGTAGCGCGATTGGTATATGTACTTGATGTCTTCAAATTTTTAAGACCATACACATTAAAGGCACCACAATTTTTAAACTTTTTAATCAATTGGATTATGCTCGGCAGCTACATTAAAACATCAGGCCGCACGATAGTGCGCAATAAATTATTCTCAGGTATCAACATTATTGGATTGTCCATTAGCATGTCGGTGGGTTTGTTGCTAATTGGTGTTCTTGTTGACTTGTACTCATATGACAAATTCCATGAACATCACTCAGATATCTACCGGGTCATCAGCCGCCATCAATATCTGGATAATAAGGGAAATAATTTTATGGCCACCGCCTCTTTGCGTGCAGGCAAAGCGATTAAAGAAACTTTTCCCGGCGTGGAAGAAGTTGCTATCCTTCGCAACGGATTTGACGGTGATCTTGTGTTCGGCGAAAAAACGTTACCGCTTTCCGGCTTCTGGGCCGATGAATCTCTCTTTAAGGTATTTACCTTTCCTTTGTTGAAAGGAGATCCAGCCACTGCGTTAAAAATGCCTTTCTCTGTAGTCCTAACTGAAACGTCAGCCCGAAAAATTTTTGGGGATCAAGACGCTGTAGGTAAATCGGTTGTTCTGAACCACGATAAGGCTTATACGATTACGGGTATCATGAAAGATATACCTCATTTTTCGCACATGCATTTCGATATGCTTGGATCTTTAAGCACCAGAGATGTCATAGAGCCGAACAACAACGACCAAGCCTGGGATAGCATGTGGACCAGCTGGGTATACCTGTTGATACCTGAGCGTGTGGACCGCGATACTTTTCAGGAAAACTTAAATAGACTTAGCGCTAAAGAAGACCCCGCGGTGAAAAATACACACATTGAATTAGCCTTGCAGCCTCTTGACAATATTATGATGGGCGACAGACTCAGCAATCAGATTGGTAGGACAATGGGCAGAACACTGGTGTTAGTCTTCAGCGCACTTTCTTTTGTCGTCCTTATATCTGCATGCTTTAATTACACCAACCTGTCGGTGGCACGTTCACTGAGACGCTCGCGTGAAGTAGGCATTCGTAAAGTTATCGGTGCGTTAAGAATTCATGTTATTGGGCAATTTGTCGTGGAGGCTGTGATCATTTCATTGCTGTCTCTCATTGCTGCTTTCTTAATCTTTCTATTCCTTAAACCTCATTTCCTCAGCATGCATAGTGATATGCAAGAACTACTAATTCTTGATTTGACACCTGTGACGATTATTTGCTTCGTAGTCTTTGCCATTTTGGTGGGAGTTGCTGCTGGATTTTTTCCCGCGCTTTTCTTTGCTAAGATCAATGCCATCAAGGTCTTAAAGGATATCTCCAGTGTTCGCGTATTCCGGAAATTAACCATGCGCAAAGCATTGATCGTATTTCAATATTGTCTGTCTCTTATGCTCATCATCGGAACCTTTATTATTTACGAGCAATACAAGCACTACTTAGCGTTCGATTTGGGCTTCTCTACCGAAAAGATTCTGAACATTCGACTGCAAGGAAATAAAGCGGAGGTACTAAAAAAAGAATTAGGGGAACTTCCAGAAGTGAAAGCAATCTCGGAATCAGGAATGATCATGAGTGTGGGAAGCGCCTGGGGTGCCATGATCAGGAACCCCAAGAATACGGAGGATTCTGCATTTGTATTTTCCAATCACGTGGATGAAAATTACATCCCCTTGCATGACCTTCAGTTATTGGCTGGAAAGAATTTCACACCCAAAGGCGAAAATGTTGAAGAAAGTGAGGTGATAGTCAATCAACAAGTTCTTAAGCGCTTCAACGTGGCTGATCAAGTCCCTGCACAGGCGATCGGAGAAGTATTAAAAATTAACGGTAAAGAATTAAGGATCATTGGAGTGATGAGAGATATTCAATACAACCAAGCAAACAGCATGAATGTCAACGAATTGATGTTACGTCATTCGAAAGACGCCATAAATTTTGTGAACATCAAAATAGGATCAAGTGATTTGCCTGCCGTCTATGCTAAAATCGAAAGCCGGTGGAAAAAAATCGATGGCGGTGTTCATCCCTTTGAAGCTAAATTCTACGACGATCAAATTAAACAATCGTTCAGTGGATTATCGGCATCGATGAAACTAACAGGTTTCATTGCATTTCTTGCTGTTTGTATTGCAACTATGGGACTGCTTGGTATGGTTGTGTTCACCACAGAAACACGTATGAAAGAAATAAGCATCCGCAAAGTATTGGGTGCCAGCGAAGGAAAATTGATTTACCTTTTAGGAAAAGGGTTCATCATGCTCCTCGGCATTGCTGCAGGAATTGCGTTGCCCGTTACTTATTTGTTCTTTGATCGGGTGATGTTTCCACAGCTTGCCAATCATGCTCCGTTGAGTTTAACAGACGGTATGATCGGAGTATTATCTGTCATGGCAATTGCTATTGTGATGATCGCGTCTCAAACATTTAAAGTTGCGCGAACGAATCCAGCTGAGGTGTTGAAGAATGACCAATGAGTAATGAGCAATGAGTAATGAGTAATGAGCAATAAGCAATGAGTAATAAGCAATGACTTGACGTGAAGATAAAAAATAAAATAGTTGGACCTCCGCGATGGGCTGAACGATTCCTGAGTTGGTATTGCAGACCTGCATTGTTGGAAGATTTACAAGGTGATCTTAATGAATACTTCTATCGCAACTTAAAAACCAAAGGACCAATACGAGCTCGCATGAACTACATCCTGGATGTTTTGAAATTTTTTAGACTATATACCATACGCAAACCGGAATTCATCAATCTTTTAATTCATTGGATCATGATTGGAAGCTACATAAAAACCTCAAGTCGCAGTATCGTGCGGAACAAATTATTCTCAGCCATCAATATCGTTGGCTTGGCAATCAGCATGTCCGTTGGATTGGTGATGATTGCGTTTATCGCTGATTTAAATTTGTATGATGACTTTCATGAAAAGAAAGAAAGGATTTACCGTGTAACCACCACTAACAATACGATGGACTTGGCTTCGACATCTGTAAAGGCAGGAAAGAGGATTCAGGAAACCATTTCGGGCGTTGAAGATGTGACGATTCTTCGCAGAGGTTTTGGAGGAAATGTGACAGTAGGTGAAACCATCTTACCGATCGGTGGCTTATGGGCGGATGAATCATTTTTTAACGTATTTACTTTTCCTTTCTTGCAAGGTGATCCAGCGACCGCCTTAAAGGAACCCTATTCTTTGGTGTTGACCGAACAATCGGTAAAAAGAATATTTGGAGTATCAGACGCCCTTGGTAAATCTGTAAAGATTGATACTCTCAACTATGTTATAACAGGAGTATTAAAAGATATTCCTAAACTATCCCATTTAAGGTTTGAAGCCTTGGCTTCTTTCTCGACCGTAGAATTACAAAAACCAGATACGGACGGAGGCTTTATGAGTTGGGGAAGCACGTATATGAATCATGTGTACATAGTTCTTCCGACAAAGGGCGATCCTCAACTAGTACAATCCAACTTGGATAAAATAAGTAAAGAAGAAAACAAGGCCATTGATAATGCAAACATTTTTTTATCACTTCAACCCCTAAAAGAAATTGCGCTTGGAAAAAAATTGGTCAACCAGATCGGACCTGTCGTCAACTCCCTGGCGATATGGATATTGGGTGGTTTGGCATTCGTGATCATTCTTTCTGCTTGCTTTAATTACACCAATCTTTCCATTGCCCGCTCGTTGAGACGCTCGCGCGAGATCGGCATACGTAAAGTTATCGGTGCGTTTAAAAGTCATGTGTTTGGGCAGTTCATTACGGAATCAGTATTAATCTCTATGCTGGCGCTTACTTTTTCATTTGTCCTGTTTTTGCTTTTGCGTCCTCATTTTCTTTCCCTACATCCGTTCCTGCAAAACCTTCTATCCCTTTCCCTATCACCAGGGATTATCATAAGTTTTATTGTCCTTGCCTTTGTGGTGGGCGTTACGGCAGGAATTTTACCCGCTTTGTTTTTCTCTCGCATAAATGCGATCGGAGTTCTTAAAGGTAGCTCGTCACTCCAGCTATTCCGCCATGTCAATATGCGCAAAGCACTGATTGTTGTGCAATACATTTTTTCACTAATTTTTATTACCACCACTATTATTGGTTATAAGCAGTATAAGAGCATGCTTACCTTCGACTTGGGATTCACAACAGAAAATATTCTGAATATCAATTTGCAAGGAAATAAAGCAGACCTGCTTAAAAAGGAATTACTGGAATTACCAGAGGTAAGCGAAGTTTCACAATCCCTTATCGTCATGAGTCTCGGGAACATTTTTAGCGGGCAGATGAAATATAAAAAGATGGATGATTCTGTTAGCGTCTGGTTAAATGTTGTGGATGAGCATTATATACCCCTACACAAACATAAGCTTCTGGCCGGAAAAAACTTTACTTCAAGGAATGAGCATGCCAAGGAAATTGAAGCCATCGTAAACGAACAGATCCTTAAACGATTTGACATTGGAGAGCAGGATCCAAACAAAGCGCTGGGTGAAGAGCTAACCATCGATGGAAAAAAATTAACAATTGTTGGAGTGGTAAAAGATTTTCATTACGAAACATTGGAAGACAAGATCGAACCTATGGTGTTTCGGTATTTTACCAATCAAAATTATGGGTACGTTAACGTACAAATCAAAACAAATGATTTGCCCGCAACATTATCAAGCATTGAAAATGCCTGGCAGAAAATTGATAAGGTCCATTCTCTGAATGCAACATTTTATGATGATCAGATTGAACAAGCGTATAGTCCATTTTCAATGATGGTTAAAGTCATAGGCTTTCTTGCATTCCTGGCAGTCTGCATTGCCTCAATGGGTTTGTTCGGAATGGTTGTGTTTACTACAGAAACAAGGTTGAAAGAAATCAGTATCCGAAAAGTGCTGGGAGCCAGCGAAAGAAAATTGATATTCTTGCTGAGCAAGGGATTTTTATTGCTGCTTATTCTCGCCGCGTTGATTGCCATTCCAACTACATACTTCTTTTTCGACAAAGTTATTTTGTCCAACTTTGCCTACCACCAGCCGATTGGTTGGAGCGAATTAATCATAGGTCTAGTGGCTGTTATGATGCTTGCTTTTTTAATGATTGGTTCACAAACGCTTAAAGTAGCCCGTAGTAATCCGAGCGAAGTGTTGAAGAATGAGCAATAAGCAATGGGCAATAATCAATGAGCAATGAGTAATGAGCAATGAGCAAATTAACAATGATGAATGCTTCCCTATTTTTTCCGTACGATCTTTGGTGGGGAATAGATTGGTTATACACAGTTTCGAGTTTCGAGTTTTGAGTATCGAGTTGGTGTCTTCCAGAATTTGTTGTTGTCGGAAATTTAGTGCGACTTCGATAATGACCGTAACTCGAAACTCTAAACTTAAACCTATTCCCTCTCCGGGAGTATTTTTTCAATGATGATGTCTTGTAGCAAGCCGGGTTCTGAAGTTGGTACCGAATGGGCTGAATGTTCAAACCAGAATAATCCTTTTTTCGGCGCAATCAACTGATCGTAATAGCTTTTGGTAATCCGGGAGTTAGTTTGATAATCCTTCCTGCCAACAAAAAAATATACCGGACAACGGAGGGTCTGCGTACTTTCTATCAGGTTGTTTTTTGAGGCTTCGTTAAATACCGGCAGCCAGGTAGATGACCAAGTGAGTACGTGTTCCTTCGAAAGTTTTGTTTTCGATCCGTTGAAATGTACTAACCATTTTCGGTGGTAGTATAGTTGCTCCCCATTTTCAAACGGAACTTTAACGGTTGCAAGCTCTTGTATTTCTTTTTGGTTAGCTGCTTTCTTTCCCTTCTCTTTCATCATTTCCAGGATGATTCGTTCACTCTCCAATTGGTTAATCATCGGGCAGATAGGGATGTAGGCATATAAAAGTTCCGGGAAGTTTTTGGCTATGTAAAATCCTAAAACCGTGCCCCACGAATGGCCCGCTAAATAAAGTTTTGACTGGTTGAATCGCTTAAGCAAACTATCAATCAGCTGATAAGTGTCATTTTCAAATAATTCGACGGTGAGGGATACGGGTGATTTGTTCAATGCTAGTGTTTTTCCCACCTCCCGCTGGTCCCACTGTACAACGATGAAATGATCCTGCAGTTTATGAGTAAACTTTTCTGCATAAGGCATTACTGAATTTCCGGGTCCTCCATGAAGAAAAAGCAATACGGGTTTTGAATTGTCCTTGCCTTTTATGCTGATAAACTGCTTTATCCCGCCAATCACGATTGTCCCGGAAGAATCAATAGGTGTTTGACCAAATGTATAAAGGCATGTTGAAAGACCTATCCATAAAAATAAAATTCTCATATTCAAGTTTGTCGCTTCAAAGTTAGTCGCAGTGCATCATAGCAAAAATAGTTGTACAGTATGAAAAGAGTAAAAACAGCGAAAATAAACTATTGTTAAGAGGTTCTAATAAAGACACATAGACCCTAATTTTGCAGCGATGTACTGGTAACGCGTTTATTCTGCTTGCACGCACATGACACAGGTGCTAGGGCAATTCGTTATTGTGTAAAGTAGTTTGTTTCCTCTTGAATATTTTAGTAAGATAGATTTGAAAATCACTTTTAAAACAGGGTACTTATGAAATCAAACCATGACACATCGTTCAAACCCGATCGAAGAAAGTTCATGCAATACACAGGAGCCATGATCGGTGGTATGGCTTTTCAGATGGGTGCGACAAATCCTGCATTTGCTTCCGGAAATAATACTTTAAAAGTAGGGTTAATTGGCTGTGGTGGGAGAGGTGCGGGTGCCGCAAGCCAGGCATTGGCCGCAGATCCTGACACGATACTAACTGCGATGGGCGATGTCTTTTCCGATCGCCTGGATGAGTCGTATGAGGCATTATTGGAAATGTATCCCAACCGGGTGAAGGTTGACAAAACTAACAAGTTCATCGGGTTTGATGCATATCAAAAAGTGATTAACTCAGGCGTTGACGTTGTTCTTTTAGCCACTCCACCTACGTTCAGACCCGATCATATGGCGGCTGCGGTGGAGGCAGGCAAACATACATTTTGTGAAAAGCCCGTGGCTGTGGATGCACCCGGTGTTCGTAAAGTGCTGGCCGCTGCAAAAAGAGCCAAAGAGAAAAAGTTATCGGTAGTCTCTGGTTTTTGTTTTCGATATGATTTTCCGAAACGGGCGCTTTTTGAAAAAGTACTGAAAGGTGAGATCGGAGAGATCAAGACAATCTCGACTATCCGTAATGGCGGGCCACTTTGGTCCAAGGCAAAGCAGCCCGGGTGGAGCGACATGGAGTACAGATTAAGAAACTGGCTTTACTACACTTGGTTGTCGGGCGACTTTATTACAGAGATGATGGTACATAGTCTGGATATGATGTCATGGGCCATGGGTGACAAACCTCCGTTGAAAGCTACCGGAACAGGGGGAAGACAAGTGCGAATGGAGGAAGTTTATGGAAATGTTTACGATCATTTTGCAATAGAATATGAATATGAAAACGGTGCACGGGGATATCATTTCAGCCGCCAGCAGGATGGTTGTTCAAATGTAAACAAAGTGGAAATAGCCGGTACGTTGGGTAATGCCACTATTGGGGGAGCGAATGGACATGAAATCACCGGCAAAACAAAATGGAGCTACCAGGGGGAAGTAAACGATATGTATCAGACCGAACACAATGAACTTTTTGCTTCCATCCGGCAAGGTAAACCAATGAATGATGGCGAGTCTATGGCACGCAGCTCAATGCTTGGTATTTTAGGAAGGATGGCCGCATACAGTGGTCAGACAATTACTTGGGATGAGGCTCTGAATTCTACCCAGGTGTTAGCTCCGGCTATTGGACAATACTCATGGGAATTAAAGTGGCCCATTGCTGAGGTCGCGATGCCTGGTATTACCAAACTCTTCTAAAAAACTGCCGAAGAAATTTAACGTGTTCCTATTCACCACCCACATCTATTATGAAAACTTTGAAGATTTCATTTTCCATTTTTATGGTTATCAACACCGTTGTACTGTATGCGCAAACTCCGCTCAAGTTTGGCAATGTGATGAGTTTAAGCAAGATCACGTCAAAGCCAGAAGAGAAAGAGGTGCCCTTGTTATGGTATGATGTAAATACTTCTCCCGATACCTGGTCAGTGAAAGATGATCTTCTTCTTTGTAAGGGTCAGCCTATTGGCGTTATGCGATCTGAGAAACAATATGAGAATTTCATGCTGCATATTGAATGGAAACACTTAGAGCCAGGAGGTAACTCGGGAATCTTTGTCTGGAGCGGCGCGAAGCCGGGGGAGAACCGTTTGCCCGATGGTGTGGAAGTGCAAATGTTGGAACTGGATTGGGTGAACCTGAATAAACAAAACGGAGAACTTCCACCCATCGCTTATGTGCACGGCGAACTTTTCGGTGTAGGAGGAGTGACCACGGTTCCGGATAATCCACGAGGTGAAAGAAGTAAATCCATTGAGAACTTATGTAAAGGAAAAGGCGAATGGAATACCTATGATGTGATATGCGTGGATGGTGTAGTTAAACTTTCTGTGAATGGAAAATTTGTCAACGGCCTCAGCAGGGCCACACAGAAAAAAGGATATATATGCTTTGAATCTGAAGGGGCACAGATTCATTTTCGAAATCTTAAGATCGTAGAACTACCACCGGGTGTGACTTCGGTTGCGCAGACTGCACCGGTGATAAATTAGTACAACGGGTGTGGCGAAGGATCTGAAGGTAATCGGTAATCAGTAATCAGTAAGTAGTAAGTAGTAATTGGCAATCGGTATGTCCAAGGGAACGGTGGCACTGATTACTGACTACCGATTACCTTTTACCTTTTACCGTTTGAGGGGGAAACGTTTTCGACGATTCTTCGTTTATTGAATTATTTCGATAAATAGAAGGTTAAGGTTAAATCAACAGTAGGTTAAGATTATATCAACAGAAGTATGATTAACTCCAAGAAGGCCGAGAAAATTTCCAAGGCACTTGCCGATCCGAACCGGCTTTTAATTTTAAAGGAAATAAAAAAACAGAAGGATTGCTTGTATTGCGTTTCGTTAAACGATATCGTTGACTTGGCTCAACCTTCTATTGCTCACCATCTTAAGCTTCTTATGGACGCAGAATTAATTCTCTCTGAAAAGGACGGACGGTATGTAAAGTACAAGTTGAATGATGGGGTACTTGATGAATATGTTGAATTCCTTGAAGCACTAAAAAAATAAAAAAATTATCCCATTTATTGAAACATTTCGATAAATCATTCAGTTAGAGTACCCATAGGTCTAAAGTTTTCTAGTCAGACTTTGAAAAAACACATCGAATAATTTAAATAAATCAATAAACAACCATGAAGTTATCTTTAAAACACCCGCTAGTAAAAACTCTTCCCTACGTGTTGGGATTTTGGCTCCTCGCTTTCATCATTGAATCTTGCGTCTCTAAAGCCGACGATCTAAGCAAGGAGGCCGTAAGTAAGCCCGTTATTTCATACACCCCGGTGGACGGAACGGTTGTTCAACCCGGAGTTTTGAGCGAAGAACTCGAAGTAATAGGCACGCTTGTAGCAAATCAGCAAGTGGATGTTGTCAGCGAGCTAACGCGAAAAATAGTGCGTGTAAATGTGAAGGAAGGAAGTTTTGTAAAAGCCGGCGCCTTGTTATTTCAGCTCGATGATTCAGACTTACAAGCTCAATTCGAACGATTGCAGCAAGAAGAAAAACTTGCGTTGTTGAATGAAGACCGTCTGAAAGACCTTATTGAACACGATGCCATCGCACAGCAGGATTACGACCAGGCTTCTACGAATTTGAATGTATTGAAAGCTCAGATCCGGGAACTCCAAGTCATGATTAGCAAGACCAGGATAAAAGCTCCTTTTAGTGGACAAGTAGGTATAATCAATGTTCATCCTGGGTCGGTAGTTTCAGTGAATACCGTCCTTACCGATATCGAGGACACCAGCGTGATCAAGGTCGATTTTAGTGTGCCTGAAAAATATACCAACGCGATCAAACCGGGCAGTGTTCATACCTTTACAATTGCCTCGGATGAAAAAAAGTACAGCACAAAAGTGATCGCGCGGGCGGCGACTCTGAGTCAAAATACACGTACCCTGCTCGTTAGAGCGACGACTGAAAATAAGGATGGCCATCTTTTACCTGGACAAAGTGCCCGGCTTAATCTGGCCCTTAGCTCATCCAAGGACGCGCTTTCCATTACATCAAATGCTCTAATCCCATCGTCTCAAGGATATAGTATTTATGTCTCTAGAAAAAATACAGTCCAAGCTGTTGCTGTCCAAATAGGACAGCGTGGTGCAGGTTCTGTAGAAATCATTGAAGGCTTGCAAAAAGGCGACACAGTTATCACTAGCAATTTACTCCGCTTAGTTCCTGGTTCGCAAGTTCAGTTTGTAACCCTGAAGTAATCACACATAATTTCCTTTTATACTAAATCAATTTATTTTCCATGAGTGCTATTTCACAAGTAAGTATATCACGTCCCGTTCTGGCTGGGGTAATGTCAGTTTTGCTGATTCTGTTCGGAATTGTAGGGTATACCTTTTTAGGAACCCGTGAATATCCCGTCACAGAATCTCCTACTGTTATGGTGACAACAGTTTATCCCGGCGCCAGCGCCGACATTATTGCATCACAAGTAACCAAGCCGTTGGAAGAAGCTGTAGCAGAAGCCAATGGGATCCGCGCACTTTCGTCGGTGTCGCGTGAACAGGTAAGTATCATTACGGTAGAATTTAATCTGGACGCAGATCTTGAAGCGGCCGCTAACGATGTTCGCGATAAAGTTTCCAAGTCACGCTCGCAGCTTCCCTCAGATATTGAACCCACGATTGTTGAAAAAATGGGGCCCGCGGATTTCCTTGTTTTCCTTACAGTCCAAAGCGATACGCGTAGCCTCGAGGATGTAACCGACTTTGTCAATATTAATATAAAAGAACGGTTACAATCAATACCTGGCGTTCGATTAGTCGATACCTACGCGGGACGCAAGCGTGCCATGCGTTTGCGTATGGACCCCGTTAAGCTCGCATCCTACGGACTAACACCGGGCGATGTGCAAGCAGCGTTGCAGCGGGAAAATGTAGATCTACCCAGCGGACGTATTGAAGGACAAAACACGGAAGTAACGATCCGAACACAGGGTAGACTTGTGACGGAAGAGGATTTCAACAACATGATCATCCTTCAAAATGAAGGTGCGATCGTACGATTTAAAGATGTTGGTACTGCGATTATGTCCTCTCAAAATGAACGGACAGCGATGATCGTGGGAGAGGGCAATACGGCACGTTACGGTGTCGGTACCGGAGTTCAGCCACAGCGAGGTGCAAATTCGTTGGCCATCGTTGATGAATTTAAAGTCCGCTTTGATGAGATCGTTAAAACAGCTCCCAAAGATTTTATTATTTCACTGGGAAAAGATTTTACGGTCCCCGTACGTAATTCACTTTCAGAGGTTGAAGAAACACTGTTTCTCGCATTCGGATTAGTCGCGTTGATCATTTTTATTTTCCTCCGCGATTGGCGAAGCACGTTGATTCCTCTTGTAGCAATACCTGTCTCGATCATCTCCGCTTTCTTTATCATGTACCTTGGTGATTTTTCCATCAATGTGTTAACCCTGCTGGGATTGGTTCTTGCCATTGGACTTGTTGTGGATGATGCCATTGTGGTCTTGGAAAATATTTACAGCAAGATTGAAAAAGGGATGGATCCCATCGAAGCTGCGCGAAAGGGGGCGGATGAAATTTATTTTGCCGTAATCTCTACAACGATCACACTGGCTGCTGTTTTCCTTCCTATTCTTTTCCTCGGTGGAATCACCGGACAATTATTTAAAGAGTTTGCCATCGTCGTTGCTGGTTCAGTTCTGATCTCGGCCTTTGTTGCCCTAACGCTTTCGCCTATGATGAGCGCTTATTTATTAAAAGCAAATGCATCACACGGTTGGCTTTATCGAAAAACAGAACCTTGGTTTGAAGCTTTGAATAGAGGTTATGAAAAATCTCTCAGCCTGTTTTTTAAAGTACGCTGGATGGGATTTGTCGTTTTGTTTTTGTCTTTCGGAATAGCATGGATATTGGCTCCCACGTTACCTTCTGAACTTGCCCCGCTTGAAGATCGATCAATGGTAGGCCTTGCTGTCATCGCTCCGGAAGGAACTTCGTATGAAAGTATGGAGGCGACAATGAAGGAAATTAATAAATATGTCTCCGACTCCATTCCTGATTTGAATGAAAACAGAACCTATGCTGGTATTGCGGCTTCAATCGGTACGTTAGTGCAACCTGTCAACGGGGGTTTTCAATGGATATTCCTGAAAGATCCCAGCGAGCGAACCAGCGGCATGACTCAGCAACAGGTATATGAAAAATTAGTTGGGGCATCGCAGAAATTCAGAGACGTAATTATTATTCCTATTCAAATTCCAACTATCGGAGGGTTCTCCAGTTCGCAGCCCTTACAATATGTTGTTCAAGCTCCGGATTTGAAAAGCTTGATTGATGTAATGCCGAAACTAATGGGTGGAGTATATCAAAGTAGTAAACTCAGTTTTCAGGATCCTGATTTTAAAATCAACCGACCTGAGATCGGTATTACAATCGATCGCCAGAAAGCGGCACAATCAGGAGTATCCACACAGGAAATTGGGAGAACCTTGCAGCTCGCGCTGAGCGGAAGACGCTATGGGTATTTTATTCATAATGACCGCCAGTATGAAGTGATCGGACAGCTTGATCGAAAAGAACGCTCCGCTCCAGCGGATCTTCGCTCACTATATTTAAAAAGTGCAGACGGACAAATGATTTCCCTCGACAACCTGGTAACGATGAATGAGAGTGTAAGTCCGCCGGCTATCTATCGCTACAATCAATCTTACAGCGCCACCATATCAGCAACACCGGCTGCAGGTGTGAGTCTTGGAGAAGCTATCAAAGAAATAGATGGAATAGCAAAGAGTGTTCTGCCCGAAGGTTTCAATACAACTCTTGCTGGACAGAGCCGTGACTATGCCGAAAGTAGTTCGAGCTTGATCTTTGCATTCATTTTCGCGATCATACTTATCTATCTTGTACTTGCAGCACAGTTCGAAAGTTTGATCGATCCGTTCATTATTCTCCTTACAGTTCCAATGGCGCTTACAGGTGCGTTGCTAAGTTTGTGGATAACCGGCCAGTCAATTAATGTTTTCAGTGAGATCGGAATTATCATGCTGATCGGACTTATTACAAAGAATGGTATCCTGATCGTTGAATTCGCCAATCAACGGAAGGAGGAAGGCTTATCGGTTACTGAAGCCGTTCTTTCTGCCGCTTCTTCGCGCTTTCGCCCGATATTGATGACCACCCTGGCGATGATCTTCGGTACGCTTCCCATTGCCTTATCGTTAGGAACTGCTTCAGGTAGTAGAACATCGTTGGGTATTGCGGTTGTTGGCGGACTAATTTTCGCGGGTATACTAACGTTATACGTCATTCCGACGGTGTACTCATATTTTTCACGGGCTTATGTTCCCAAGAAGGAACACCTTCAGGGACCAATAGCAGGATCGAACACCGAAGTTGTCATTGCTTCATAATCATTTTAAAATCATGAATTCAACTATTAAATATTTACCCTTCGTCTTTGCTGGCTTGTTTATAAGTCCAACTTCAAAAGCTCAACAGAAATTATCGTTGAACGATGCAGTTACGTTGGCTGACGAACACAATCCAGAAATAGAAGCTGGTAATCTGGAAATTGCAAAGTCAAAGCAGCAAAAGATTATTTCAAGGAGTTTATTCCTTCCTACCGTAAGTGCCTCCGCGCAGGCAAATCACTACTTCAAGTTAAATCCATTTTTTGGTTTTGGAGAGGCGGCGCCCGAAGGGGGAAAAATTCCATACGGACGCTTTGGAGGCGAAGATCAATTCGTGGCACTATTGTCGGCTGTGCAACCTTTATACAACCCACAAGCTTTTCCTTCGATGCGACATTCCAGGTTAAAGGAAGAAGAAAGCAGGTTGGCATTAAATGCTACACGGGTTACTACCTTGTCACTGGTAAAGCAAACCTATTTGCAAATACTCGTGCTGAATGAGCGAATAAAATTGCAACGCGAAAGTATTAATCGGAATCAACGGGTGTTGAAAGATGCCAAATCGTTATTTATTCAAGGCAAAGGACTGCGCGTGGATACCCTTCGAGCATATACGTCTGTAAAAAATCTGGAGCCTGATTTACTGCGATTAAATTTTGCTATTGAGACGAGCAAGCTTCAATTAAAAGCGCTCATCGGACTTGATTCGGTTCAGGATATTGTTCTTACTGACTCACTTTTCCTTCCGGACCCAGGTTCCATACCTGAAGAGGAGGAAGTTTATAATGCAGCTAAAAATAATAATCCAAACTATCAACTATTGAACCTGCAGGAGCAATTGAATGAGCAACAAATCACCATTGCATCCGCGGCAAGGCTGCCTGTCGTTTCGGCTGTCGGTCAATATCAGCTACAATCTCAAACTAATAATTTTGAGTATGGCAACGCATATTATCCGTCTGCTTCCTTTGTTGGATTGCAGCTTTCTGTTCCGCTCTTTACCGGACTGAGCAACCATGCAAAAGTTAAGCAGGCGCATATTACAAAAGAGCAGACAGCGGTGCGGTCCAAGTATGAATACGAACAGCTTCGTTCAACTGTTCATCAGGTGGTCGCCAACAGTCATGAATCTTTAGCGCGACTACAAACTACGGTGGATGTAAGAGAAACTGCGCAACTGAGTTACAACATCGTTCAATACCGCTACAAACGCGGGGTCGCCTCGCGTTTGGAGTTAACCGATGCAGAGCTTGAGCTTACCACAGCGCAGTCAAACTACCTGGAAGCAGTTTATGATTACCTATCCGCGCAAATCGCATTGCAGAGGATCATGGGGAAGGGGAATGACCAGTAGTAATAGTTTAAAACCTGAGTTCGGGTTAAGCCGAAAGGCGGAGTTGGTTTTTGAAGGCCTGTATC
>CAZAHL010000152.1:0-16836 GCA_964484845.1 uncultured Chryseolinea sp.
ATTTTTTCATTTATTTCATTGGCCTTTATTTTTCCTTGCTCAATTTCTGCGGCAAGTGCCTTAACTGCTGTAACGATCTCCCAGCGACCGCTATAACTTAACGCTAAAATTAAAGTCAGACCACTATTACTTTTGGTTTGGTCTATTGCCCATTCCAAATTTTTCTGACATTCAGTTGGAAGGTTTGAAGTTTCCCCAATGGTGATCAGTTTCACCTGATTTTCCATGAGCGACTTGATTTCCTGCTTAAGCGTGTTTACCAGCAATTCCATCAATCCATCAATTTCCGCCTTAGGTCTACTCCAGTTTTCAGTTGAAAAAGCATACAACGTCAAATATTTTATTCCTATTTCGCCACATCCCTCAGTGATATCTTTGACCGCCTTAACCGCATTTTTATGGCCAAAAATGCGCATAGCCCCTTTCTTTTTAGCCCAACGGCCATTGCCGTCCATGATAACGGCGATATGTCTTGGTAAATTATTAAAGTCGATATGTTCCTTATAAGAAGCCATAAGGGTTCAAAATTAGCAAAAGATATGGGATTCGCGGATAGCGAGTGGGAGGTGAGAAGGAATTAAATTGTTTTACTTATAAGGATTGGCAGGACAAGGAATGCTATAAAACGTACGCGTTAGGGTAATGCCAAGAAAATAATAGTTGTCATTATCATTTGGATTGCCGTACTGATAGTTCTTATCTCGAGGATCGCCGGCGGAAATATTATCGAGATAATCAAAGAATGTTTTACGTATTCCGAATTCCAACGAAAGGTACCACTTGGGATTGTAAATATATTTCACGCCGGCTCCAAAAGGAATTGAGCCTTGCACGTTGCTGTACTCAGCATTTTTTTGTGCGTTACCCGAAATTCCAAATAACCCAAGCCCAGCAAAAAGATAAGGTGTAAATCTTACAAATCTTTTAGTCTCCCGCCAGTTTAGAAAATGATACTCCATAACAGTCGAAGCTTCGAGTAAAAATAGATTGAAAGAAGCATTTCGGTTGACTGCGAAGGCATCAATGGGTTTTTCGCTAGCGCCAATTTTACCAGCCGTAAAAGCAGCTCGAAAGCTAACTACTTTACTTAGGTTAGAGCGATAAAAAACAGTAGCTGCTGGTTTTGAATATTTAAAATTATAGTTCCGGACTAAATCGCCGGTGTAGTTAAAGGTTCCAATGCCAAAGCCTATTTCGGAACGTTGAGCAATTGAACCAGCTGAGATTAAAAATAAGAAGGTAAAAACAAAGAGAGTTTTTTTAACTACACACTGCATTATCTGAATTTAGCCCGATTAAAAGTTTTGCCCAAAATATAGGTAACTCTTATGGTAGTTACCATATAGGTGTCTTTATCATTTTTATTTCCTCTCATATTATCCTGATGCTCTTGTCCATAACCCTTCAATAAGCTGTAATTTTGACCGCTGTAATTTTGACCATCACGGGTATCTGTAGGAACCAATTGCGTCAACGGAACGGCTTCATTGCTCCTATACGACATGGCCTTAGCCAACTCATCATCTCCAAAAACTCCTAGGTCCACATAGTTTTGACTAACATCATCAATATAGTCAGTGAATAAATATCTAAAACCTAGTTCAGCAGACAAATCTAATATTTCATTTATTCTGAAACGAGCGCCAATTCCGAATGGTATGACAACTTGAAGTTTTTTGTATGATTTGATTCCATAATTAACGTCGCTTTCCAACAGATCTGACTTCTGTCCTTCTGTACCTATCGACTGGAGATTGATCCATTGACCTGCTTCTGGTAAAGGATTTCCTTTTAAATCTTCAGCAGGCGCTAAGGCTTGAGGATTATGTAAAAGTCCGGCAACTCCAGCAAAAGCGTAGGGTGTCCATTTTACCCGGCTAATGTAGGTTGCCATATTTGGAAATAAATCCATGCTTGCCACCACAGATAGCTCTTTAATTCTATTTCTAAAGGATAAATTCCGTTGAAAACGATAAAGGCCATTAGAAGTATCTTCTGCATTAGCAGATTCACTGTCAGCACCTTTTAATGTTCCATACATAAAAGAACCAATGAGTGAATATCTCGGACCGAACCGGTGAGAATAGGAAATTCCGACAGCCGGTTTCGTAAAAGAGATATCGGTACTGAAGATGCTTGGCCTGGGAGCTAAATCTCCATAGTAATTCAAGGCATTTAACGTAATTCCCAACGTATTATACCTTTTCTCCTTGCTAAACCACGACTTTTTTCCACGGTAACTCGATATTTTTTTATTGTTTTTCTTGATGGATTTCCGATTCATCTGGGCTACTGACGATTCGGAAAGAAAAGCTATGAAGATGAAAGCCAGAATCAAGTAGTATAGTTTTCTCATGTGCTTATAAAAAAGTGAAGTTTAAAAAATGTTGAGACTTCAATTATTCTTTATCAGCAAATACCATACGAAAGTAACCAAAGGACTAGTTTCGAACGTCCAAGCCCCAGTTCAACTTTTGGCGAAGGGTTTTAAAATAATGAGTCCCCTGCAATTGGACCAAATTGACCTTGAAATCGGATTTAGTGACTTTTAACTCAACTGTTGAGTCTACCGACGCAACCCTGGAATCCAGAGAGACCAAGAACCGCTTGCTCCTGCCCTCCACCTGGAATGTTATTTCTGAGACATCGGAGACCACAATGGGACGAACTGTTAAATTATGGGGGCTAACGGGAGTTATCACAAAATTACCAGAACGGGGGAAAATCAAAGGTCCGCCGCAACTCAAGGAGTAGCCTGTAGAGCCAGTGGGGGTTGCAACAATAATTCCATCCGCCCAATAAGAATTCAGAAACTCGCCATCAATATAAGTATGGATCGTAATCATTGCGGACGAGTCTTTTTTCACCACCGTAAAATCGTTTAAGGCGAAGTTTAAAGGCCCGAAAATGTCTTTGTTTGTGGTTAACCTCAGCAGCGCGCGTTTATCTAAGGTAAAGGCCCCTTGAAAAATCTTTTGCAAAGCCCCCTCCGTTTCTTCTTTGCTGATCGTAGCGAGAAATCCCAACCTCCCGGTATTAATTCCTAAAACGGGTATCTCGAGTTTTCCAATATGGGTAATGGATTCCAGTAGGGTCCCATCTCCGCCGATGCTTATTAAAAGATCAATAGAATCCAACGAATCTCCTGGAGCATAAACGTTAAAGCGTTCTTTAATGGAAGGGTGCTTTAGGTACTGGCTGAACTTTGCAGAAACAAAAAGTTCTGCCTTATTCTTAATGAGGATTTCGAAAATCTGTGCAATAAGGGGTGCCGCCACACGATTGAATTCTTTTCCATGTATCGCTATTTTCATGAGCAAAGATTTTAATGTAGGCTATCCTCCAAATCTAGAATAAATAATGACAGGTTGCAGAAGGAGTTAAAAAAGCATTTTGACTTTAAATATCTAAATAGCGGAGTAACATGTCAATGCGTTCTTTCTCATCGCCTATCGGTTTTGTCTCATGGTAACGGCCAATAACTTTATAGCCAAAACGTTCGAGCGTCGCTACGATTCGAGATAAATCTAATTGATTTATTTTTAACGTGAGCCGAATTTTTACCGGATCGAGCGGGTCTTCTTTGACAATACTGCTCAAAATTTTGGCGCGATTCTCCTCAATCAAGCGACTGATTTCTGTTAACGAATAGTCAGCATGGTTCATAGAAAGTACCAGAATTCCCCCCGGCAATTGAACAGCAGCAGTTTGAGCAAAAGAAGTAAGTGTGTCTTGTACCGTGATAACTCCGCAATAGGTCTGGTCCTGATTCAAAACTGCTACCATTTGGAGTTTGTTATTGGCTGCGATCTTAAGAATATCGTAAAAATGGGTATCCAGATGAACGTAGCAATTTTGGCCCACCAGGTCGAAATCTTTCACATTCTTCTCGATATCGTTACTTTCAAGAATTATTTCTTCTGAAATAAAGCCAAGAAGTTTTTCATCCTCAACAACGGGCATGTAAGCGCAACGAAATTCTTCCATCCACACGATAGCTTTGTGAGCATCATCTGTACCCTTAAGGGGCGGCAACATGTGGTTGATTAAATCTTCAGCGATCATGGATGTTTTTATAAATTGATCTTAGCAAATAATACATCAGGTTGAATATTGGTTAAGCAAAAAATCTTCCACAATTTCATTGAACAGTTGTGGGTGCTCCATCATAGGGGCATGGCAACATTTATCAATGAATTTTAGGCGGGAATTCGGAATTAATCTATTAAACTCATGTGCCACCATGGCTGGAGTTATCGTATCATTAAGCCCCCAAACAAGTAAAGTTGGAATTTTTATGTTTGGGATCTCTTCGGCCATATTGTTGCGTTGCGCCGATTTTGCAATGGCTACGATACGAAGGCATTTAGGGATGCTATTTGTTATTTCAAACACTTCATCAATCAATTCTTTAGTAGCTACGTCGGGATTATAAAATGTGTAGGACACCCTTTCTTTGATATATTGATAATTTCCCCTTTTAGGATAAGATCCTCCCATGGAATCCTCAAATAAGCCAGAGCTGCCGGTAAGTACTAGTTTTTTTACTTTGGAAGAATTCTTAAGGGTATACATTAAGGCAATGTGGCCACCTAGGCTATTTCCCATGATAATCATGTCATCCAATTTTTTCAGGTCCACAAAGTCCTCAACAAATTTACGGAGCCCATCCAGCCCAGCTTCGCGGATTGGCATTTCATAGATCGGCAACATCGGAATAATCACCCTGAATTTTTTCGAGAATCCATTTATGATACCCTCCCAATTGCTCAATGCGCCAAACAGACCATGTAAAAGGAATAAAACTGGCCCCTGACCTTCATCTACATATTTAAACCCGTTATCTTCTCTGATCTTAGTAGCCATACAAGGGGATAAGTAAAGGAAAATAATTAGAACGTAAAAATTTGTAACAAATCAACAGATTCTAAAAGATATCTTCAAAAACTGGTAAAATGTCACCTATCCAATCGGCAATTTTTGGCGCAAAACTGGCGGTTACAGGATGAAGCCATGATTTGGCTGCCCACGACTCAGGAAAATTAATTTTGAGGGAGTCACAAATCCACAGGGCAATGCTTATCATGAAGGTCATTTTGATGAGTCCTAATAGTGCCCCGATTATCTGATCGAATTGGCCCAAAAGGGACTTATTAATGGCTACTTTAATAAGTCTTCCCAGCAAACTGACTATAATAACAATTATGAGAAACACAACGGCGAAAGCTAAATAGGGCAATACCTTTTGATCTACATTATATCGGTCGGCTAGAAAAACCATGGCCCAGCCCATAAGTTTAAATCCTCCTAACAACCCTAAAACCATCGCGATAAGGGAAAATAGTGAGGGGATGAAGCCATCTTTGTAACCACTGTAGGCACCTCCCAAAATAATAATTGCTAAAACAATATCTAAAGCACTCAAGAATTTAGAAGTTTTTTTACCATTTCAGAAATGAGCTTGCCATCTGCCAGACCGGACAATGCCTTTGTTGCATTACCCATTACTTTACCCATGTCTTGCGGCCCTTTAGCGCCGACTTGTTCAATAATGATTTTCAGACGGCTTGTAATCTCATCCTCAGAAAGTTGCTTTGGCAAATAGCGACTAATCACGTCCAGCTGAAAATTTTCTTTATCCGCAAGATCCTTGCGTCCTTGTTGCTGAAAAATGTCGGATGACTCTTTGCGTTGCTTTACGGCTTTTTGTAATAATTTATTTTCTACGTCTGACGAAATTTCTGCTGTTGCAATTTTATCAGTTTCCGCCAGGAGAATTAATGATTTAATACTTCGCAATGCTTCAAGCTCCTCTTTATTTTTAGCGAGCATGGCTTTTTTTATATCACTATCGATTTGCTGTTTCAAGCTCATACATATTTTGTTAGTGTAAATTTTGCTACGATTAATAAAATAAATCTGTTAAACTCATGCATTATTTCAAATGATAGAAGATCATGACGAGACTAAGTGTCAATATTAATAAAATTGCTACACTCCGAAATGCCCGGGGAGGAAATAATCCCGATGTGTTAAAAGTAGCATACGACTGTGAGAGATTTGGTGCTCAGGGTATAACGGTTCATCCTCGTCCCGATGAGCGACACATCCGATACAGCGATGTGCTCGCACTAAACGATGTCGTTAAAACAGAGTTTAACATTGAAGGCTATCCAGATGAGAGGTATCTTGAATTAATTCGCAACATAAAACCCGCACAAGCTACATTAGTGCCGGATCCTCCCAATGCGATTACTTCTAGCGCAGGATGGGATACGCTAAAAAATGCATCCTTTTTAAAAAAGATTATTGACGAGATAAAATCAAATGGTGTGCGCGTTTCAATTTTTGTTGACCCGATCGCTAAAATGATAGAAGGAGCTCATAAAATTAATGCAGACCGGATTGAACTTTATACCGAACCCTACGCTCGCGAATTTCATGCGAATAAAAATGTAGCTATTAAACCATATCAAGAAAGCGCCCGTGTAGCTCACGAGATGAAGCTAGGGATAAATGCAGGGCACGATCTTTCACTTGAAAACTTGAATTTTTTTGCTGAAAGTATTCCTTATCTCGACGAGGTTTCTATTGGCCACGCCTTGATTTGTGATGCATTATATTTTGGACTGGAGAACACCATTCAACTTTATTTAAGAGACCTCAACAGGCATAAGATTATCACATAGTTATTTTCTTTAAAGGCTTGCTATCTTTGATTACAAAATTGTATGAACATAAAAAAAAAATTTACGGAAGGCGATCTAATGCGTGTCAAAGATGCGGTGAAGGTGGCTGAAGATAAAATTTCTGGAGAAATAGTTCCTGTCATCGTTGACCGTAGTGGTGAATACGCTATTGCGAATTACAAAGGTTGTCTGTTAGGCGCTTCGTTTACTTATGTAACGATGATTATGTTAGATCGC
Source organism: uncultured Chryseolinea sp. (assembly GCA_964484845.1). GTDB lineage: Bacteria > Bacteroidota > Bacteroidia > Cytophagales > Cyclobacteriaceae > Chryseolinea. The sequence continues at coordinate 6,927 of CAZAHL010000152.1, forward strand.
TATGTTATTGAAGCGAGCCATACTTTATTTTATGACCCTGCCTTTATTTTCTCCGTCGTTATAATAGGAGGCGTGCTGGGCGCTCTGATCCCTAATTTTTCCGATCCGGTTAAAAGATTTTTAGTAACCCGCCGATACCAGGACCATGCCACCCGACAGCGTGCAGAAAACGCTTTTCTGGAAGAAGAAGTGTTTAACACCAGGCAGCGTACAGGAATAATGATTTTCATTTCTTTTTTTGAGCACGAAGTCATTGTTATGGCTGACACGGGAATCAGCAGAGTAGTGGATCAAAAACAATGGGATAGGATTGTCGCCGACTTAATTCAAAATATCCGAAACCGTAAAATTGTAGAAGGTCTCGAAGAGGCAATAGAGCAATGTGGGGCAATTTTGCTTGAAAAAGGATTTAGCAAAACACAAGATGATGTAAATGAATTGCGAGACGATCTTCGGGTATGACAGTTCTAATATCAATATACGCATGATAATTAGTTCAGGACGATTGATCTTGTGGGCGAATGTCTTGTTTTTCTTGCTATTATTTTTCTCACCCTATAGGATATTCAGCCAGCTGAGTATTCCAGCGCACGGAGGCGTGTGGGTTCACGATGAAGCTAATGTCCTGTCAGCAGAGACCAAGGCATCGATGGAATATATCTTAGAGAATGAACGGGATTCTTCCTCTAATCAAATTGCAGTTCTAATTGTGCCTTCTTTAAACGGGGAATCTTTGGAAGACATTTCATTCCGTGTAGCGGAGGCGTGGCAACTCGGAAAGAAGGACAAAGACAACGGTGTGTTGCTGTTCATTGCTGTCGATGACAAAAAAATACGTATCGAGGTAGGGTATGGATTGGAGGGTGTGCTAACAGATGCCCTTTCGAGTCGTATTATCCGAAATGAGATTGCACCTCGTTTTAGAGCGGGGGACTATAACGGAGGTGTGCAAGCAGGTGTGGCTGCGATTATTCAAGGAATAAAGGGAGAATACCTTAATGATGACCCGGCACCTCGCAAAAAAAATTCAAAGCGTTCTCCTTTCGTAACAATTTTAATTTTAATCATCATCCTGATTTTTGCATCCAGGGGGCGAAGAGGTGGAGGGGGCAGCGGCCAGTGGTCTTCCGGAAGGGGATGGATTGGTCCCATTGGCGGAGGGGCGTTAGGAGGTAGTTCCTGGGGATCTGGTGGTGGCTTTGGCGGTGGAGGCAGCTTTGGAGGGGGCGGAGGCTTTGGTGGGGGCGGCTCGAGCGGATCGTGGTAAGCGTTTCTGAGAGTAAGGACAAGTATAGGACAATGAAGAGGAAAAATAGATATGAGAGTTCACTTGTACGTTATGGCATGCAGCCATGCATGGTTTGTACTTTTCTTGTCATAATTTTTTCTGTTGTTAGCCTGAGAGCGCAAAAACCGTTGCCAGAACTTTGGGGTCTACATGTACATGATGAGGCTCACGTACTGTCGCAGCCGTTTATTGACCAACTTGAAAATCAACTTAAGAAATATGAAGATTCGACTTCAAATGAAATTGCCATTCTTCTGATTTCTTCGCTTGATGGCGAGTCATTGGAGGAATATTCGCTGCGGGTTGCTGAAAAATGGAAACTTGGAAAAGAGGAGAAGGACAATGGGGCATTATTGTTAATTGTTGTGGATGATCATAAAATGAGGATCGAGACGGGATATGGATTAGAAGGCGTACTTACAGACGCTGTCTGCAGCCGGATCATTCGAAATGAATTGGCGCCTAATTTTCGGCAAGATAACTATGAGGCTGGTGTAAGTTCGGGAATAGAGGCGATGATTGGCGCAATCGGAGGCGAATACACAGGCGAAATGGACGGCTCTGAAAATCCCGAATTAGGATGGAAAGAGCGTATTCTTATAGGGTTGTTTATCTTTGTTATCCTAGGAATATTTACAGTCCTAGGTTTATTTATTCCCGGTTGTGGAGGATGGTTTCTTTATGCTTTTTTAATTCCCTTTTATGCAGCCTTTCCTCTTGTGGTATTAGGCACTTCGACCGGTCTTATAATTTTAGGAGCGTATATAATAGGATTTCCTATTTTAAAACTTTTACTGGGTAAAACCGAGTGGGGTAGTAAAATGGCCAAAAAAATGGCAAGTACAAGCGGAAACAAAGGAGGTTGGTCTTCCGGCTCAGGTTGGTCTGCGGGTAGTGGTGGCGGTAGGTCTTCCGGGGGTTTTTCAGGGGGAGGAGGAGGTTTTGGCGGTGGAGGTAGTAGCGGGTCTTGGTAGGTTTCAAATGATTTAAAATATGCTTTACCGGTTTACATTTATTATCCTGATGTTAGCTGCATGCACATCAAAACAACAAACAGAAGTTTCCGAAATGAAAAGACCTTTCAATGATTTTCTGGATGCCTATTATGAAGAGCGACTCAAATTATTTCCGGTAGAAGCTACCCAAATAGGGGATAACCGGTACAACAATTTATTGCCAAATGATATAAGCGCAGAATTTCGGACAGAACTGAAAAATTTTTACCTGCGATATCAATCCGAATTGAATACATATATCCGCGATTCTTTATCAGACCAGGCGCGTGTAAGCCATGATATTTTTAAACGAGAAATGGAGGTTAACCTAAGAGGTTTAACTTTTAATGACCACTACCTCCCGGTGCAACAATTCTGGGGAATGACGCTGACGATTCCTCAGCTGGGAAGCGGAAAAAGTTATCAACCCTTTAAAACGGTTAAAGATTATGACGACTTCCTTCATCGTATTGATGGCTTTGCCGTGTGGATCGACACGGCTATCGTCAATATGCGAAGGGGTTTAGCAGTAGGCTATACATATCCGAAAATCTTAATGGAGCGTGTGTTGCCCCAGGCGCAGGACATGATGGTAAGCGATGTTAGCAAAAGCATTTTTTGGGAACCCATTGCAACTATGCCGGATTCAATTTCTGAGGAAGATAAAAGCCGGTTGGTTAGCGCTTACACGGAGGCTATCACTAAAAAAATTATTCCGAGTTACAGAAAGCTCCATGACTTTCTTCGTACTGAATACATCCCCCAAACGCGAACTTCATCTGGCTTTGGTGATTTGCCAGGAGGCAAGGAACACTACCAGCACTTAATTAATTTTTGGACCACTACAAATTTGACTCCGGATGAAATTTTTACGCTTGGAGAGCAAGAAGTATCGCGGATTCGTGGCGAAATGGAAAAAATAAAAAACGAAGTCGGGTTTAAAGGAAATCTCAAAGCCTTCTTTGACTATGTCAATAACGACAAAAAATTCATGCCCTTTAAGACACCAGAAAAAGTTATCGAGGGGTTTAATTCAATACACAATAAGATGGAGCCTCAATTGAAAAAACTTTTCAACTTGGTTCCTAATACGGCTTTTGAAGTCCGGCAAACAGAAGCTTTTCGGGCGGCGTCAAGTAGTGCTGAATATAACCCTGGAACCCCGGACGGAACCCGGCCTGGAATTTTTTATGTGCCAATACTAGAAGCAACCTCTTTTAACTACACTGGCATGGAAACGTTGTTTCTTCATGAGGCCATACCGGGTCATCATTATCAAATTGCTTTGCAATATGAAAATGAACAGCTTCCAAAGTTCCGGCGATTTTTATGGTATGGCGCTTATGGTGAAGGGTGGGCACTGTATACCGAATCGCTCGGTAAGGAGCTGGGATTATACACAGATCCTTACCAATATTTTGGAAATCTCGGGGATGAAATTCATCGGGCAATTCGTCTAGTAGTGGACGTCGGAATTCATACCAGAGGTTGGAGTCGCGAGCAAGCCATTAAATATATGTTGGATAATGAGGCTATTAGCAACCAGAGCGCAGTTGCTGAAATAGAGCGATATATGGCAGTTCCTGCTCAGGCTTTGTCCTATAAAATCGGCCAGCTAAAAATTTTGGCGCTTAGGAAAAAAGCCTCGGAAATTTTGGGCGATCAATTTGATCTGGCACTTTTTCACGATGAGGTATTAAAATACGGCTGCCTCCCTTTAGACATTCTTGATAGCATAATTAATAATTGGATCGAAAAACAGAAAGCAAACGGTTGAAGCGTTTTTTTGAAGTATCCTGCTTTCAACTTAGCGTTAACAAGCGTCTTTTTTTGAATGTAATTATGCGGTCTCCTCCTGCTCTCTTATTTTTGCCCCTTCTTTAAAACCTCACCCATAATGAAACGCGATAAAGCCATATTTGATCTCATCGAGAAAGAGAAACAACGTCAGGAAGGGGGTATTGAGTTAATAGCTTCGGAGAATTTTACTTCTCTTCAGGTTATGAAAGCTCAAGGCTCTGTTCTGACTAACAAATATGCTGAGGGGCTGCCGGGCAAACGGTATTATGGTGGCTGCGAGGTGGTGGATGAAGTGGAACAGTTGGCCATTGATCGTGCTAAAGAACTTTTTGGAGCGGAATGGGCAAATGTTCAACCCCATTCTGGGGCACAGGCGAATGCAGCCGTGATGCTGGCATGTTTAAAGCCTGGCGATAAAATTTTAGGATTTGATCTGTCTCACGGCGGACACCTTACTCATGGATCCCCTGTCAATTTTTCCGGTAAACTTTATCAGCCTGCTTTTTACGGAGTTGAAGAGGAGGCTGGAACAATTGATTTTGATAAAGTATTAAAAACGGCCGAACACGAAAAGCCAAAAATGATAATTTGTGGGGCTTCCGCATATAGTCGTGATTGGGACTATAAAAAATTGAGAGAAGCGGCAGATAGTGTTGGTGCCCTTTTATTGGCCGACATATCTCACCCTGCGGGTTTAATAGCCCGGGGTTTGATGAACGATCCCATGGAATACTGCCATATCGTGACGACAACCACGCATAAAACTCTTCGCGGTCCCCGGGGAGGTATGATTCTCGTTGGAAAAAACTTTGATAATCCATGGGGGCTAAAAACACCGAAAGGAGAAATCAGGAAGATGACCTCTATATTAGATTCAGGTGTTTTTCCAGGTACCCAAGGCGGCCCCTTGGAACATGTTATTGCTGCCAAAGCTGTTTCGTTCCAGGAGGCTTTATCGGAGGAATATATGGAATATATCGTGCAGGTTTCTAAAAACGCCAAAGCAATGGCTCAGGCGTTCCTGGATAAAGGATACAAAATTATATCCGGTGGTACCGATAACCATCTAATGCTAATTGATCTTCGGTCTAAAAAGCTGACTGGGAAACAAGCAGAAGAGGGACTCATTCAAGCGGATATCACCATTAATAAAAATATGGTCCCTTTCGATTCGCAATCTCCCATGGTTACTTCCGGTATGCGCATAGGTACACCAGCGATTACCACCCGTGGACTCAAAGAAAAGGATGTCATTAAGGTTGTCGATTTTATGGATGAAGCCCTTCAAAAACCAGAAGATGCAAAACACTTGAAATCTGTAAAGAAAAAAGTGAATCGATTCATGTTAAAATTTCCGTTGTATTAATGAATCAGTAGATTATTCAATTAGCCAGGCCTTATAGGACTGCTACATCAAACAAAAGTATGCCATTAGACCAGGAAGATATTGGAGAGAAGGAAATGAGTTTCCTTGACCACCTCGAGGAATTACGATGGCACGTGGTAAGATCCGTTGTCGCGATAGTGATTTTTACAATAGGAGCTTTTGCTACGGCTCATTGGATTTTTGAAAATATAATCTTTGCACCGGCGCGCGCTGATTTTGCCACATTTAAGTGGCTTTGCAAGCTTGGCGATTTCATTGGGTCTGAAGATTTATGCATAAAGGATATACCCTTCAAAATACAAAGCCGAAACATGACTGGGCAGTTTACCATGCACATCATGTCATCTTTTATCATAGGTTTAATAATCGCTTTTCCCTACGTCGTTTGGGAATTTTGGCGTTTCATTAAACCGGGGCTGCAGCTAAAAGAGCGGAAATATTCAAGAGGAGCGGTAGGCTCTGTTTCGATTTTGTTTTTTCTGGGAGTTTCATTTGGATATTTTATCATCGCCCCCTGGATGGTGTATTTTTTGGCAAACTATAGCATTAGCCCTATAATCGAAAATGAGTTTGACATAACATCGTATGTCTCTACCGTAGTGATGCTGGTTTTAGGGTCAGGATTACTTTTTCAACTGCCGGTGGTCATTTATTTTCTAACTAAAATGGGAATTGTTACTCCCGAATTTCTGCGGAAATACAGAAAGCATTCTATTGTAATCATATTAATCGTTGCTGCCATCGTAACTCCTCCTGATCCGTTAAGTCAAATGTTAATTACGATCCCGTTGTATATGCTTTTTGAAATCAGTATTTTAATTTCATCATCAGTCGCCAAGAGGAAGGCAAGGGAAGATGCAGAAGAATTGCTTAAAGAGGAACAAATATCGCCATCATGAAAGTAGCAATTGGCAGCGACCATGCGGGATTTGAATTCAAAGAAAAACTGAAGCTATGGCTCGAAAATCGCGAGCATAGATTAAAGGATTTTGGAACTGACAGCATTGATTCGGCAGACTACGCCGATTTTGCTCACCCGGTTTCAATCGCGGTCGAAAATAAGGATTTTGACTTAGGCATTTTAATTTGTGGAAGTGCCAACGGCGTGGCTATAACCGCGCACAAGCATCAAGGGATCCGGGCAGCAATTTGCTGGACGGAGGAACTTGCAACGCTAGCGCGAAAACATAACGATGCTAATATACTTTGTCTACCTGCCCGATTTATAGATTTTCAACTGGCTGAAAAAATAACAGATGCTTTTCTTCAAACTGGTTTTGAAGGCGGCAGGCATTCCATCCGTGTAAATAAAATCAGTTGTTAGCAGGTCTTTTGTTATAATAAATTCCTTCTCGAACATAACGTCTCCTTAGTTCCGGAATGCGGTCAAGGAACGGTTTAAGAAGGTCATCCTTATCGCGGATAACATCCGGTGGATCATTTGTCAACCCCTGATAAACTTTAACAACATTTTCATAATAATCAGGTCCAGAAAAAATTTCCTTTGACAGTCCCCAATCTAAAAAAGGAGATGCCAACGAATTGTGTTTATAAACACCCCATTTATCGTCGAGGATTAAAAGACTTTTTTCTTTTGAGATTTTCTTATCTTCCTGTACAATGAGCTTAGCGTAGTTGATTTTACCAAAATTATCATACCGCGCCATGTAGCTCACGCATACCGTTGTGCCTATTAATATCCAAAGCCCGATTTCGGCAAATTTCTTTTTGTGGATTAATAAAAGGGCATGCGTTATAAAAAAACTGAAACTGGGAAGTAATGTGATTAAACTTTGCGGTCTAACATCCTTTGAAAAGAAAATGTGGAGAAACGAAAATATCGTCCAAAAAAACATGCTTTGAACTAATTGGGTTTGATATTTCGTAAATCGTGCTTCCCGATTAAGCATCACAAGCGATATCACTAGAAAAAGTAATGGCAGGCCCCCTAGCCACCATAAGCTTGAGGAGGAAATATACCAGGTAGAAGTGAAGCGAAGATTTGGCAAATAGTAGAATTCCCACATTTCCGAGGAGGCATCTTTAAGATAAAAGACACTCACAAATAAAAGGTGAGGTAAGACAAACCCACTAACTAATAAAAAATACTTTCTGGGCGGATGGCGGGTAAAGATAATTAATATCAAAAGTGCCGCTGGGAGATAAATGAAAAGCGAGAATGAAAAAAGAGAAGCGAGCCCTATGTAAAGTCCTAGGTTAAAAATCGACTCATTTCGTTGCTCACGGAATTCAATTTCTTTAAAAAGATTGTCCAGGGCTAACAGAATAAAACCGGCGCCGAGCAACTCAGGTGTCAGGGATAAGGTATCAAAGGAAAAGAAAAAAAGAATCGAAAAAATAAGAGAGGGTATGTAGGTGTTTTCCGAAAATGCCTTTTTATCGGCGAACATGATACCCACAAAGGATGCCTGAAAAAACAGAACGAAGAATGCTAAAATATGGCGCGCAAGGAGCGAGCGACCGAATAACAGATCGATAAATCCGTTAAACCAAGCGGCCAAAGGAGCTGTAGAATCCACAAGCTGACTGTACAATCCGTAACCCTGGTGAATTTTTTCACCGATGATTATCGATTTTAACTCCGGATACGTCATGGCAGGCATATCTAAAAAAAGGGGAAGATAGATGATGATCAAAATGACCAGCAGGCCAAGTAACCGGTAAGGATCGTTTATGCGAAAGTATCTTAACAAACAATATTGCTTTAAGGGTACAAATTAGACGAGTTTTCATAAATGCCAATGGGTTGATTGGTAATTGTTGCACGATAAGAGATATTTGTGCTATGGCAACTACAAGACAGCAAAAATATTCCAAGCTAATTCAAAAAGAGCTGAGTGATATTTTTATACGGGACAAGCGAGGAATACTGAATAATGCCTTTATTACTATCGCAGACGTTCGAATGAGCCCGGATCTTGGCGTTGCCAAAGTGTATATAAGTATGCTCCTTATTAAGGAAAAGGAAAAGATGCTAGAAAATATAAACTCAAGGAAAAGTGAGATCCGAAAGGCGCTGGGAAATAAAATCGGTAAGCAGGTAAGAATCATTCCGGAGTTGATCTTTTATAAAGACGATGTTGAGGAGAATGCGAGTCGTCTGGATGATCTTATTAAGAATCTGAACATACCACCGGCTTCCAAGGGAGAATAACATACATACTTTGAATCTTCCACTTTTTATAGCGAGACGTTATCTCTTATCCAAAAGGAAGAAGAATTTTATTAACATAATTTCCATCATCTCCGTCGTGGCTGTCGCAATCATCAGCGCTGCTATCATCATCGTACTTTCAATTTTTAATGGGTTGGGAGATTTAATTCATTCGCTTAATAATTCGTTTGATCCGGAAATTAAAGTCCAGGCAACTCAGGGAAAATCTTTCCGATCAGACAGCTCATTATTAAAAAAGGTCGAAGAAATACCCGGCGTCAAGATCGTCACGGAAGTCATCGAAGATAATGCATACGCCAAGTATAACAATGCTAATCAGGTGGTGACCCTTAAGGGGGTAAGTTCAAATTTTATAGATCAAAATCGCATTCCAAGAGAAAGTGTTGAAGGAGAATTGGCCTTAACCAAGAAAGGCATCCCGCGGGCCCTCATCGGATCAGGGGTAAAAAACACACTGTCAGTATCACTGGAGGAAAATTTCCATGCCCTTCAATTGTTTTATCCAAAAGATTTAAGGAGCGGAGTTTTAGATCCATCAAAATTGTATGCGCAAAAAAATATCTTGCCCGGGGGCGTGTTTGCCATAATTCAAAGTTTTGATGAGAACTACGTGATTGTTCCCTTAGAATTTGCAGAAGATCTTTTGAATTACGGGAATAGACGGACTTCCTTAGAAATAAAAATGGTGGAAGGATTTGATGCTGAACAGGTTGAACAATCTTTACAAAAAGCATTGGGCCCTGATTTTAATGTGATGAACTCGGAAGAACAACATCAGGATGTTTATCGGGTTCTTAAACTCGAGAAATTATTCGCCTCTATTGCCGCGGTACTATTGCTGGTTATCGGATCCATTAATATTTATTTCAGCCTCATGATGCTAGCCTTAGATAAGAAGAGAGATATTACAATTCTAGCTTCGATGGGAGCTGATAGTAGCCTTTTGAAGAAGGTTTTCATTACAGAAGGACTTCTCATAGCGGCAATCGGGACAGGACTTGGCTTGGCATCGGGAGCCGTAATTGTCTTGCTTCAACAGAACTTTAGCCTTGTGTCAATGGGTATGAACTCTTCTGTCGTTGATGGATATCCTGTGCAAATGGCACTTTCGGACTTTGTTTACGTCTTTTTTGCAATGACGATTGTAACTATTCTCATTTCTTCCAGGCCTGCTACCTTGGCTTCACGGTTTACATCCGTTCAAAACTTATAGGCGGGCGGGCCAATTTTTCGGCAAAAAGCAT